>CAYTIR010000053.1:0-15682 GCA_964437955.1 uncultured Staphylococcaceae bacterium | reverse complement strand
CACCGGAATTGGCGATGATCCTGTCGGAAAAACTGGCGGCCACCTGGTCGCCGGAACAGATCATCGGCCGGTGCTTTCAAGGTAAGCTTAGCTTCAAAACCATCTACCGGTGGCTCTACCAGAGACTGTTGCCTGAAACAGACACCCGGTGGCTGCGGCACAAAGGCAAGCGGCAGAAACCCAAAGAGACACGGGGGCGGTTCAATATCGGCACTTCCATTCGCAAGCGGCCGAAATCGATCAGAAAACGGAACACGTTTGGCCATTGGGAACTCGATACGGTCGTTTCCAGCCGGGGCAAAAGTAAGGGCTGCCTGGCTACCTTTGTCGAACGGAAAACCCGGTGGTATGTCGCGCTGAAAATGAAAGACCGTTCCGCCGGTGCCATGGCACAGGCGGTAAGCACACTGCATCATCAGTTGCCTGCTGGTGCCTTCCGGACGGCAACCGTCGATCGGGGCAAAGAATTCGCGTGTTATAAAACACTGGAACAGACATTGGGGATTTCAGTCTATTTCGCTGATCCCTATGCCTCGTGGCAACGGGGCAGTAATGAAAATGCCAATGGCCTGCTCCGGGAATTCTTTCCCAAGCGCACAGATCTTGCACTGATTTCAGATGAATCCGTTCGCAAGGCGCTGTCTCTGATCAATCAGAGACCCAGAAAATGCTTGGGATGGAAAACAACACACGAAGCGTTTCAGGAAGAACTGTTGCACTTAAATTGACAAACCGTCATATGAAAAAAACACCAAAATACTCTTATGAACATGTAATAGGAAATAGTACTCAACATAGTTATTCATTGGAAGCAGCAAATTTTATAGTAGGGGAGATAAAGAAAAATCCTGAGAGAATTATTACAGACATTAAAAAAGCAAATAAAAAAAGATAACCCCAGGAGCAAAGGAATTCTCAGGCATTTGCCCTACTCCCATACGGGAACCCAGCTTTATCCATCACAAGTTATCTTATAATTAATAATACAATATTAACTGCACATTATCAAGAAAATCCACTTCAAATTGCCCTCAAATTGCCCTTTTTATATATTTAATCTCATTAAAATAACCCCTTAACCATTGTGGTTAAAGGGTTATACACTTTTATATCGTTATTCCCACTCGATTGTCGCCGGTGGCTTGCTTGTTACATCATAGACGACGCGGTTGATGTTTTTGCATTCGTTCACGAGTCGCTTGGATATACGTTCGAGCACGTCCCAATCGATCTTCGCAAATTCGCTTGTCATACCGTCGATGCTTGTTACAGCACGAATGCCGATTGTATGGTCATACGTTCTGTAATCCCCCATGACACCGACAGAACGGATGTCAGGGAGTACGGTGAAGTACTGCCAGATTTCACGATCGAGCCCTGCTTTTGCGATTTCATCGCGCAGGATCCAGTCACTTTCTCTGACGATTTCGAGTTTTTCCTCGGTAATTTCACCCAGTATCCTGATGCCGAGCCCGGGTCCTGGGAAAGGCTGTCTCCATACAAGATGCTCAGGTATGCCGAGTTCGATGCCTAGCTGTCTCACTTCGTCCTTGAATAGAGTATTCAAAGGCTCGATGAGCGAGAACTGCATCTCTTCAGGCAGTCCCCCGACATTGTGGTGTGATTTGATCGTCGTTGCAGTCTCTGTACCGGACTCGATGATGTCTGTATAGAGTGTGCCCTGTGCCAGGAAATCTGCATCTTTCAGCTTGGATGCTTCATCGTCGAATACGTAGATGAATTCATTGCCGATGATCTTACGTTTCTGCTCTGGATCCGATACACCTTTAAGTTTATCCAGGAAACGGTCCTGGGCATCTACTTTGATGATGTTCATATTGAAGCCTTCGCCGAACTGCTCCATGACCATGTCGCCTTCGCCTTTGCGGAGCAGGCCGTGGTCGACGAAGATGCAAGTCAGCTGGTCGCCGATGGCTTTATGCATTAATACGGCTGTGACTGAGGAGTCCACACCGCCACTCATTGCACAGATGACTTTACTGTCACCGACCTGTTCACGGATCTTCTCGATTTCGATATCGATGAAGTTGCCCATGGACCATTCCGCATGGCATCCTGCAATATCCCGGATGAAGTTCTTGAGGAATGTATCCCCATTTACTGAATGCTTGGATTCCGGGTGGAACTGCACGCCGTAGATGTCTTTCTCCTTGTGCCTGATACCTGCATATTTGCAAAGCGGCGTCTGCGCAATCTGTTCGAATGCATCAGGAATGTGTGTCACTTTGTCGCTGTGGCTCATCAGTACTGTTTCATTTTCAGAAAGTCCTTTGAACAGTGTCGAATCGGTATTTATACTGATTTCTGTCGAACCAAATTCCTTTTCGTCTGAAGGCACGACTTCTCCGCCGAGCATCTGCGTCAGCAGCTGCATGCCATAGCATATCCCAAGTACCGGCACACCCAGTTCGAATATTTCCGGATCGGCAGTATAGGCATCCTCTGCATAGACCGATTTCGGTCCACCAGAAAGGATGATGCCTTTCGGATTGAGTTCTTTTATTTCTTCAATCGTAATGCTCGGGTTATGGAGCTCACTGTATACCCCAAGGTCCCTGATACGGCGTGTAATCAGCTGGTTGTACTGGCTGCCGTAATCGATAACTAGAATAAGTTCCTGCTCTTTTGCCATTTCCATCTTTCAACTGTTCCCTTCTTATCTAGTGTAGTTTGGAGATTCTTTAGTAATCTGTACGTTGTGCGGATGACTTTCAATCAATCCGGCACCTGTAATCTTGATGAACTGGGCTTCTTCCCTCAATGCTTCAAGATCTTTAGAACCTGTATAACCCATTCCGGATTTCAAACCACCCATGAGCTGATAGATAGTCTCGCTGAGCGGACCTTTGTATTCCGTGCGGCCTTCAATGCCTTCCGGAACAAATTTCTTCGCTTCTGAATCTTCCTGGAAGTAACGGTCTTTGGAGCCTTTCTCCATTGCGCCAAGTGAGCCCATTCCACGATAGGTCTTATAGCGTCTGCCCTGGAAGATTTCTGTCTCACCAGGTGATTCCGTCGTACCTGCAAGCAGACTTCCGAGCATTACTGCATGACCGCCGGCTGCCAGTGCTTTGACGATGTCACCGGACAGTTTGATGCCGCCGTCAGCAATGATTGCCTTGCCGTGTTTTCGTGCTTCCGTTGCCGCATCGTAAACTGCGGTGATTTGTGGAACACCTACGCCAGAAACAACACGCGTTGTGCAGATTGAACCTGGTCCGATTCCCACCTTGACAACATCCACGCCGGCTTCAATCAATGCACGTGTGCCTTCTGCAGTGGCTACGTTGCCTGCAATAAGTGTCACATCAGGGAAATTGTCACGAACCTGTTTGATGGCTTTCAGCACACCTTCAGAGTGCCCATGGGCAGTATCGATGACAAGGGCATCTGCACCGGCCTCAATAAGCTCTTTTGCACGTTTTTCTGTCTCTTTTGCGATACCGATTGCGGCTGCAACAAGCAGACGGCCCTGGCTGTCTATTGCCGCTTCCGGAAATTCAATGACTTTCTCTATATCTTTGATTGTGATGAGACCTTTCAATACGTTGTTCTCATCGACAAGCGGGAGTTTCTCAATTCTATGTTTCTGAAGGACTTCGGCAGCCTGTTCGAGCGTTGTACCCACATCAGCAGTAATCAGATTCTCTTTGGTCATTACATCATCGATTGATTTGGAATAATCCTCGATGAATCTGAGGTCACGGTTTGTAATGATGCCGATCAGTTTTTTCTCCTCTGGAGTGTTCACTATGGGCACACCGGAAATACGGTACTTACTCATCAGATGCTCAGCTGCAAACACCTGCTCTTCTTTAGTTAGGAAGAACGGATCTTTGATTACACCATTTTCTGAACGCTTAACTTTCTCGACTTCATCACGCTGACGTTCGATTGACATGTTTTTGTGGATCACACCCAGTCCGCCTGCTCTTGCGATTGCGATTGCCATGGCAGATTCAGTGACAGTGTCCATCCCCGCGCTCAGTACCGGTATATTCAGCTTGATATTTTCAGACAGCTGAACAGAAAGTGATACCTCTTTTGGTAATACTTCGGAATGAGCCGGTACAAGCAGTACATCATCAAATGTTAAACCTTCTTTTTCAAACTTCCTTTCCCACATTCTTATTGCCTCCTATTTTTTAATCCTGCACCCTTAAAAAAGATATATGATAGGAACAATCAAAATACAGTCAATGACCGCGTATCCAATTGTAATTTCATAGTAGCTTCATTTAAGTTAAAGAATACAAAAAAATAATCAATTTTTTTTTTTTTATATTAAATTAAATAAAATAATTATTTATAAATGATAACAAAAAAACGGCGCGGTTACAATGAAAGTTTCGGCTTTCTTTACACTATGCATTATAGAGCAGAAGTGTTTGGAATGAAAGGATGAGGGAATAGTTAGGTATACTTAACAGAAGATTCACAGGAGGTCGCACTATGAATTATTTCGAGCTGTATGATGATAAAGAAGCTGTACTGAACAGAATTGAACAATTGAAAGATGAAGATTACTATGAGGAAGACATCCACCTGATTGGAAGGGATGATATGGAATTCAAAGCCCTGGATTATACAGAAGTTAATTTCCATGGACACGTCTCCCATGAAAGAGGCCTGCGGGAAATCCTTTCCAATAGTGAGCCGGCAGAAAGATTTTTAAACAGGTTTGATCTTGGAGAAGATGAAATTGAGAAATACTTATTCAAAGTCAGCGAAGGCAACTTCCTGATCTACTATGATGATGATATATTACAGACACGCGCCAAGGAATCCGAAGGGCCGTCCCCTTCTTCTGAGGCAGATTTACGGGATAATGAAAAATAGTCCATGCACGGCGCCGGCCGGAAGGGAGCTCACTCCTTTCCGGCCGGTTTCTTGTCGATCTTATAAGCTATATCCTCTTTAATCAGTTGGAGTGGCGGGAACGTCCCTGAGTCTGTAAAATCCACCAGGATTGCTTCATAGGCACCCGCTTCCTCCCCTTTTCTAATGCATATCTTCCTGATTTGTTCTTCACTCAATATTTCATATGGACGGTATTCCATATAACTGTTCATCATCCGGTTGTAATGATGCAGTGTAAGTCCACTGCTGCCGTCGCCTGCAATCGGCAGTTTGACTTCATTGTACTTGTGTACAAATTTGTTATAGGTATAGTACGGCCGCTCTGTTTCATTGCTGGTGCTGAATCCATCAAAGTATATATGATAGCCCTCTTTCAACTCCTTCTGAACTTCAAAATCCAGTCTTGCAATTGAATTTTGCACTTTATGAAAAATTTCCAGAATCAAATCAACATCATCGGATACCTTGACGGGTACTCCCGATCCTCCAACCCCAATTGTTTCCAATAGCATCGGATATTTCGTTTCAATGCCTTCCACGATGATATCCTGATAGTAACTATAAGAGTCTTCGGTGCTTTTATTCAACAAGCCCATAATCTTATACTGATTGAACATTATTAAACGTAATGCTGAATTTTCCAAACTCTGCAATTTTATTCCCTTCCTTATCCCTTATAAGTTAAAATTCAAAACAATGATTATACAAACTGCCGTGCTTTGAAACATTTTGCTGTTAACATCAGTTAAATAGTATAATAGTAAACCTTTTAAAACCAGTATTTTCCATTAATTATTCTACAGGGAATAATTTTCTAGTTTTTGGAACAATTCTTTATGTTTTTCCGTGTGAAATAAGTACTTCGATTCACTTAATTTAATAAATGCTTTTTCCTGGTCTCCCAACTGTATAAGCGAGAGAAATTTCCTATTCAATATTTCGCATATGAGATATGTAGATTCATTTTCCTGAAGTCTTCCCAATGCCTTTTTACAATATTTTGCCGCCTTTTTATATTCACCTTTATGATATAGATTATTGCTCAGGTTATATAGGATCTTCACACTCAGCTTAAATGATTTGCCGCTGGATTTTATATAGTATTCTTCTGCCTGTTTGTAGCATTCCAATGAATCCATTCCCAGGGCGCAATATATATTCCCTTTAGACACCTGCATTTCAGCTACAGCTTCATACATCAAGTCATTATCGGCACTCATTTTAATCGCCGCACTGATCAAATTTAAAGCTGTCTTCAATTCTCCATTGGAATAGGCAATCAGGCCGAGATGCCAATATTGATATGCTTCCAGCTCCGGAGTCTGCTTCCAGAACTCTCCGCTGTCCATCTCCAGTATTTCCAGAATACTTGAATAATCCTCAGCAGACCGTAAATCATCCATCTTTTCCAAGATCAATTTGTACGGAAGCTCCTCTCCATTACAAAGTAAATAATGCAGACTTAAGTTCAGACGCTTCACAATCTCAATGAATTCATTCAGTGATACTGTAAGGTTGTTGTTTTCCAATCTCGAAATCGTTGATTGTGATGATATGCCCTCGGCTAATCCAGTTTGTGACAACGCCATGATTTTTCTTCTCGATTGTATTTTACTGCCTATGTTTTCCAACTCATGACCTCCCTCTGGATTATTATTACACATCCATATTATGTAAGTCCATAATTTTCTGAAAATAGTTTACATTTAGTGCTTCAGGGTAGAGTTTTAATATATTAAACGATGAAAATCCGGCCTAAGATAAAATGAAACAGGAGGTATGGAATATGCGTAAGATTGAATCATATGGTGACGAACAGGAATTGCTCAGCAGAATTGAACAATTAAAAATGGACGGGGTCCAGGAAGAGTCAATCACAGTGGTTTCCAAAGAATCCCTCGAGGGCTCTTCATTTGGTTACACAAATGTGAATTTCAAATCAGCAACAGGTACAGCATGGGATAAGATTGTTTCATTCTTCTCGTCTGAAAAACCGGAAGAGCGTGTAGTTTCCAGCCTGAATCTAAGTGATAGTGAGCAGCAGGAGTATAAAGATAAACTCGAGAGCGGAAAGATTCTGCTCTATGTACATGACGGGAGCTCTGATACAGCTGCAAAAGAACCAGTGGCGGATGAACGTCAGGATACGATACAAGCTGACGAACAGACCCAAGAGGATGCCACTGATATGACAGCTGCCGGAACAGCAGGTACTGCCGGCGTCACGGCTTACGATGACATTGCGAATAAAGAGGCGCCCAGCGGTGAATATGATAATACGGATGATCAGTCAGCAAATCAGATTCATAACCCGGCAAACGAAGAAGGTGTCGCATTATCTAAAACACAGGAAGCCCATGACCATAGTGATAAATTAAAAGAGGATGATGCACATCTGGCCTACGGAGAAGGAACCGATGAACACATTGCGGTTGATCCATCTGTCGATACAGATACCGAAGAAAGCGACATGGAAAAAATTGAACGCCACGAGGACCCCTCATATCTGGAAAACAGAGAGGACGAGTACAGTTATAAAGGCAAAGAAACCGTACTCAATGAATACAAGATGGATGATAGAAGGGATCAGCATCTAGTCGATACGCATAAACATCCCGAACTCGTTGATGAGGTTTCACCGGAAGACGAAAATACAAAAGAGGAAAGCCGAAAAAAGGACGATACGCAGCTGATTGATAAAAACCCTGATATGACAAACAGGGACTACAGCTATAAAAATGATTTTGAAGGAGAACAGGTCATACGCCTGGATGAAGAAGAGCGTTAATTGTGCTGCAGAAGGCCGGAACATCATGTTCCGGCCTTCTTTGGTTTCCCGATCTTTCTACCGTGCTTCCTTCACTGCAAAATAGTTACTTTCCCTATCTGCGAAATTAAATACTTTCCCTCCGCCCATATCTGTCATTTCTCCAACTGTGATTCCTTTGTCTTTCAACTTTTCATACAAAGATTCAATATCGTCGGTGTTGAACATCAGAGAAGGCGTGCCTAAATTTAATTCCGGACTATACTTTCTGATGAATGCCTTATCGAAAATGGTAATTGATGTTTCTGACTGTTCACTTGGTGCAACTTCAATGCCTTTGAACCCTTCCGGCAGCATCTCTTCAGATACTACAACAAAACCCAGTTCATCTCTCCAAAACTTAATCGCCTGTTCCTGATCATCCACATAAAGCATTACTCCAGCCAGATTCTTAATCATTTTTCCACCTCTTTTCAACTAATAAATTCGGGCATCTTTCAATCTTATTATATAAAATGATGTTAAATGCTTCAAATTTTTACAAAAGAAACTTATAATTTAGATAAGCGTCCATTTATTACATTATTCCATAAATACAGAGGTCAAAATTGGGTATATATATAATGTTTTGGAATAATGACACTTCCAAATGGTCGACCCATCATACTAATGGGGATTAATGAAAATTAAGGAGGATTTATCAATGGTAGTACCTTACAGTGCAGAACCAGCAACTGATTTTTCAATCGAAGAGAACAAGAAGGCGTTCCAGGACGCCCTCGAATCAATAAAGAAAGAATTCGGTGAACAACGTCCGCTTGTCATTGGTGGAAAACACATTCAGACAGATGACAAGACGACATCCATCAACCCGTCAGACAAATCACAGGTAATTGGACATGTATCCAAAGCGAAAGTTGAACACATTGAAGATGCATTCACAGCGGCGGAAGAGGCATTTGAATCATGGAGTGAATGGTCCCATGAAGATCGGGCAGAACTACTCATCAAAGTTGCTGCGATCATCCGCAGACGGAAACATGAAATTTCTGCCCTCATGGTGTACGAAGCAGGGAAACCATGGAATGAAGCAGATGGCGATACAAATGAGGCCATTGACTTCCTTGAATATAATTCAAGATCATTATTCGATTTAGCAGATGGAAAACCGACACTCGACCGTGAAGGCGAACACAACAAATATTTCTATCAGCCGATGGGCGTGGGTGTCACTATTTCACCATGGAACTTCCCTTTTGCAATCATGGCAAATACAACGCTTGCACCGGTCGTTGCAGGAAACACCGTATTACTGAAACCTTCAGGCGATACACCGCTTGTGGCATATAAATTAATCGAAATCCTGGAAGAAGCCGGCTTGCCGAAAGGTGTAGTCAACTTCGTTCCCGGATCTTCCAAAGATATCGGTGACTATATGATTGATCATCATAAAACTCACTTTATTACGTTCACCGGTTCCAAGAGCGTCGGGAAACGCATTACAGAAAGAGCTGCCAAATTCCAGGACGGACAAAACTTTATCAAGAGAACCATTACAGAGATGGGTGGTAAAGATACCATCATCGTGGACCAGGATGCAGACACAGACCTTGCCGCAGAAGCCATTGTCCACTCTGCCTTCGGTTTCTCCGGACAGAAATGTTCCGCATGTTCCCGGGCAGTCATCCATGAAGATGTATATGATACAGTCCTTGAAAAATCCGTGGCATTGACTAAAGAACTGACTTTGGGCAATACAGTGGAACAACCTTATATGGGACCGGTCATCAGCCAAAAGCAGTTTGACAGCATTAAAGAATATATCGAAATTGGCAAACAGGAGGGAGAATTGGAAATCGGCGGTGAAACAGACGACTCCAAAGGTTTCTTCATCCATCCGACCATCTTCTCTAACCTGGATCCAGAAGCCCGTATCATGCAGGAAGAGATCTTTGGTCCTGTTGTCGGCTTTACAAAAGCGAAAGATTTCGATGAAATGCTTAAAATTGCCAACAATACAGAATACGGCCTGACAGGAGCGGTGATTACCAATACACGTAAACATTGGCAATTAGCCTGCCGCAAGTTTAACGTCGGTAACCTGTATCTCAACCGTGGCTGTACAGCAGCTGTAGTGGGCTATCACCCATTCGGCGGTTTCAAAATGTCCGGTACAGACCAAAAAACCGGCAGCCCGGACTACTTGCTGAACTTCCTTGAACAAAAAGTCGTTTCTGAGATGTTCTAGATTTTAGAAATAAAAATCATAGCACAAAATCAAATACTGCCGAGGACTATTGAAGTCCTCGGCAGTATTTTTAATAAAAAAGAATCCCGGGTCGTTTGACCCGGGATTCTTTTTTATTACTGTTCTTCTTTTACATATGGGAGTAGTGCCATATGACGTGCACGCTTGATTGCTCCTGTAAGCTGGCGCTGATACTTCGCTGAAGTACCTGTAACACGTCTTGGAAGAATTTTACCACGTTCTGAAATGAACTTTTTAAGAAGGTCTACTTCTTTATAGTCAATGTGCGTAATGCCATTAGCTGTGAAGTAACAAACCTTTTTACGGCGACGACCGCCTCTTCTTGGACCTGCCATGAATTTTTCCTCCTCTGCGTTTATTTTATACCGACCCTCTCCCGGGGCCACTTTCCGGAAAGCTATATATTAGAATGGTAGATCGTCATCACTGATGTCAACCGGTCCATCCGCATTCGCAAATGGGTTTTCCTCAACATTGTCCTGTCTGGACTGCTGTGGTGCCGGTCTTGATCCTGTAGACTGGTTACCATACGCATTCGTATAGCTGTCTGCGGAATTATTATTGTACTGCTGTTGTTGATTACCGCCTTGCCCTTTCGGCTCGAGGAATTGTACACTGTCACACACTACTTCAGTTACAAACACTCTCTGCCCATCCTTATTGTCATAAGTACGGCTTTGCAGTCTTCCATCAACACCCGCAAGGCTTCCTTTTTTCAAGTACTGATTGACATTTTCTGCTTGTTTACGGAAAACAACACAGTTTATGAAATCGGCACCGCGTTCGCCATTCGAACTCGTGAACGGACGGTTTACCGCTAAAGTAAAAGTTGCTACGGAAATGTTGTTTTGACTGACTTTTAGATCGGGATCTTTTGTGAGACGACCGACCAGTACAACACGGTTCAGCATGTAATCAACTCCAATGTGTTTTTAATTACTTGTTTTCTGCTTGTTCATCGCGGACAATGATATGACGAATGATATCATTGCTGATCTTGGCTAAACGATCGAATTCATTTGTTGCTTCAACTTCAGAATTCAATTTGATGATCTGGTAGAAACCTTCTTTGTAATCTTCGATTTCATACGCAAGACGACGTTTACCCCACTCTTTTGATTCGACGATCTCCGCACCATTTGAAGTCAATAGGTTATCAAAACGCTCTACGAGTGCTTTTTTAGCATCTTCCTCAATATCTGGACGGATTACATATAGAATTTCATATGCTCTCATCTTCTACACCTCCTTGTGGTCTTTAACGGCCTGTTTCCTTTGGAAACAAGCAAGGAATAATTTTCATTACTCACAATCCGATATTATACCAGTGTTTTAGTCATTTTACAATATATTTCATACATTAAATTTGTTGCAGGCATTACACATTGAATCTGAAATGAACGACGTCTCCGTCTTTCATGATGTACTCCTTGCCTTCCAGACGGACTTTGCCCGCTTCTTTGGCTTTGACTTCACTTCCCGCTGCTACAAGGTCATCATAACTGACTGTTTCTGCACGAATGAAACCTTTTTTGAAATCGGTATGGATGATGCCCGCACATTCCGGTGCTGTCATGCCTTTTTTGAATGTCCATGCACGGACTTCCTGTACGCCTGCCGTGAAGTAAGTTGCCAGTCCCAGCAGATCATATGAAGCCTTGATCAGTTTATCAAGACCGGATTCACTGATGCCGAGTTCTTCCAGGAACATTTCTTTTTCATCTTCGTCCAGTACAGCTATCTCCTCTTCGACTTTTGCAGAGATGACGATGACTTCAGAACCTTCCTTCCCTGCATACTCATTGATCTTCTCAAGATATTCATTGTCTTCAAGGCTGCTAAGATCATCTTCTGCCACGTTTGCCACGTAAAGCATCGGCTTTTGTGTAAGCATGTGGAAGTTTTTGACGTATTTCTCTTCTTCTTCGGTGAACTCCATGGAGCGCACCGGCTGATCGGCTTCAAGACCTTCCTTGATCTTCTGAAGTATCGCTGCTTCTGCCATCGCATCCTTGTCTTTTTGCTTTGCCATCTTTTCCAGACGCGGCAATCTCTTTTCCACGCTTTCAAGGTCGGCAAGAATGAGTTCCATGTTGATGATTTCAATATCATCAACCGGATTCACTTTGCCGGATACGTGTGTTACGTTTTCATCATCAAAAGCACGGACTACCTGGCAAATTGCATCCACTTCCCGGATATGTGCGAGGAATTTATTACCCAATCCCTCACCCTTTGAAGCACCTTTGACGATTCCGGCAATATCCGTAAATTCAAATGCTGTAGGGACGGTCTTTTTCGGTTCGACTATTTCCGTCAGTTTGTTGAGCCGCTCGTCCGGCACTTCGACGATGCCTACGTTTGGATCAATTGTCGCGAATGGATAATTGGCCGCTAGTGCACCTGCTTTAGTTATTGCATTAAATAATGTGGATTTCCCAACGTTTGGTAATCCTACGATTCCTGCTGTCAAAGCCATTTATAATCACCTTTACACTTCATTTTTTTCTTAACTGATTTCATTCTTTTCTCAAAATCACGACGGGGCATCATGATGACACGGTCACATTGTTCGCACTTCACCTTGATATCCGCACCCATACGTGTAATACGGAACAGCTTACTGCCGCACGGATGCGGCTTCTTCATCTCTACTATATCATGCATACCATAGTCTTTTTCCATATTATTCACCCTTGTCTATTCATTTTCATTCCCATTTACATCGAAATCCTGAATGTCCATTTTAGGGACGGAAATATATATGCCTTTAGTTGCGAGATGGTTCTTGATTCTTTTCCTCATGCGCCTTGTTGCACCGAAGTGTTCCATCGGCTCGGTTTCGAGCATTATCCTCATGATTGCTTCACCGTTTTCAATTCCCTGCAGACCAAGGACTTCCGGCATGGAAACAAGTGTTTCTTCGTCTCTCCATCTTTCTTCAAAGTATTGGCTTAGGGTCGTTTCGACTGCATCCAGGTCCTCATCAAGCGACAGGTTGATATCCAGCATGGAAATGGCATTGTAGCGGGAGAAATTGACCACTTCACTGATTGAGCCGTTCGGGACGACAATCAGCTCACCTTCCCACCCTTGTATTTTTGTGGATCTCAGGCTGAAGGCGATGACCTCTCCTTCTCCAATTGTTGTACCTGTCGAGTTTATCCTGACAAAGTCACCTTTGTCGAACTGATTCTCCAAAATGATGAAGAACCCTGTAATCATGTCTTTGACGAGACTCTGTGCACCGAAACCGACTGCCAGGCCGACGACACCGGCACCGGCGAGCAGCGTACGCACCGGCAGACTGAATGTTTCCAGGATCATCATGATGATGACGAACCATATGACTACTGTAGCGGCATTCTGCAGTACATTGATCAACGTCTGATTGCGTTTCTCACTGCCTTTGATCTTCGTTTTCGCTTTTGATTTATAAGTAAAGAAGTTCTCGATGATCCGATTGATGATTTTAACCAAAATCAGAGCAACTATAATCAGGAAAATTGAAGTGAGTATTTTCCCTCCCAAACCAAGCCAGAGTTCGGGGTTAGTCAGATCTGCCATAAGCTGCTGAACTACTGTGAGCGGCTCTTCTGCAGTATTACCCAGTAAAAAAAACAATTTTACACATCCATTCCTATAATTTTTCCAGCTGTGAGATGATCCTTTTGAACTCTTCCTCATTCCTGAATTCAAAAGAAATCTTTCCTTTTTTACGCTGTTTGCTTATTTCAACAGCGGTACCGAAACGCTCCTTCAGTCTCGTTTCATGTCTGGCGATGAAAGCCGGCTTGTCTGCTGTCTTCTTTCTTTTCTTTACAGACCGGTCAGACAAGGATTTCACGTAAGATTCAAGCGCCCTGACACTCATTTTCTCCTCTACTGCTTTCTTCGCTGCCGCTTCCAGCTGCAGTGGATCTTTGAGCGGTAATAAAGTTCTGCCATGCGCACCTGATAGTTCCTGCTCACTGATCATCTTCCTTACACGGGGAGGCAGATTGAGGAGTCTCAGCATGTTTGCGATATACGGTCTGGACTTGCCAAGACGTTCTGCCACATCATTTTGTGTAATGCCGAGTTCATCCATCAGTTCACGGTAGCTTTTCGCTTCTTCCAGAGGACTCAGATTCTCACGCTGCAGATTTTCAATGATTGCAAGTTCCATCATCTGTGTATCTGTCAGCTCTTTGATGATTGCCGGAATGGTTTCCTTTTCTGCAATCTTACTCGCCCTGAATCTGCGTTCTCCGGCAACAATATCATAGCCTTTGACTGATTTCCTCACAATGATTGGCTGAAGTATGCCATGTTCAGCGATGGAGTCGGCAAGTTCCCTTAACTTTTCAGTGTTGAACTCCAGTCTTGGCTGATACGGATTACGTCTGATTTCAGTCAGTTCCAGCATAGCAACTGTTTCGTCAGCTTCACTGCCTGTAAATACTTTTTCAAAATCTTCATCCACTTCCGACACCTCCATCGCCTGAAACTGCATTACAGTCCTCATTTTTGTTTGAAATCACATATAATATTATATCAGCCTGAAGACATTAGTAACACCAAAATAAAACACTCACCGGAGTCAGTGCCTGTGAGTGTTTTATTTGAATATCTTTATATTCACTTCATGAAATTCATTCTGTTCGGAAGTGTCGTAGGAAACATCCATCCCTTTGCTTCTCAGTTTTTCAATTTCACGGTTCAGATCATTCAGCATGAATGATACGTCATCTTTAAAATCAATTTCCCCATTCACATGCTTCAACCTATTTTTGACAGCTGTTTCAGTGTCTTTGACTGTCAGATTCTTGTTTTTGATATCCATCAGCAGCTCTGTCTGTGATGCGTCATCCAGGCTGAGCAGGCTCCTCGCGTGACGTTCAGTGATATCCTGACGCTGCAGCGCTTCGATGACATCATCGGAAAGCTTCAGCAGGCGGAGTTTATTGGCAATGAACGATTGGCTCTTCCCCAGGTTCTGAGCAAGGTTCTTCTGAGTGATACCATCCATTTTAAGCAGCTTCTGATATGCTCTCGCCTCCTCGATGGAAGACAGGTTTTCACGTTGGATGTTTTCGATGAGGGCAATAGCTGCTGACTCGGTATCCGTCAAATACTTGACGATGACTTCCGCTTCTTCGCGGTTCATTATCTTCAATGCCCTGAAACGGCGCTCCCCGGCAATGATCTCATACATGCCTTCTTCAATCGGCCTGACCGTGATCGGCTGCAGCAGTCCGTGCTCTTCAATCGATGCCGCCAGTTCCTTTATGCGGTCACGGTCGAAATCTGTACGGGGCTGATAACGGTTCGGTACGATGTTTTCCATCGGAAGCAGCTGGAGTGATACATCTTCTTTTTTATCGTCACTTTTGTCAATGAGACCAAAAAGTCTGGAAAACGGCTTTTTCATCTGCTTCACCTGCCTGTCATTTTAATGGCGATTTATTCGGAGTGCCCGGTTTTCTCGGGTACTTTTTCGGTGTCTTGCGGATCTTTTCAATATCGAGTATATGACGTTCACTGTCTTCCTCGGGTAGTACGAAGCTATGGGTTTCCTTCACTGCCCCGCCGAGCAGATCCAATGCGAAACTGCTGTCTTCCAGCTCTTCCATGCCCTTTTTTCCTTTAAGCACGATAAAGTGCCCGCCGGTACGGACGAGGGGCAGACAGAGTTCCGCCAGTACATTCAGCTGCGCAACTGCACGTGCGGTCACAATATCGAAGTTGTGACGCTGTGCACCCTGACCGAAAGTTTCGGCACG
>CAYTIR010000052.1:0-16222 GCA_964437955.1 uncultured Staphylococcaceae bacterium | reverse complement strand
GTGACCTGTTGTTTGGCAGTTCTATAAAGCGTGCTTTTCGCACCGAAATATCCTTTTGCCTGCTTCAATACCTTTTTACGTCTTTTACGGGATGTAAGTCCATTTTTAACTCGAGCCATGTTTGGTCCTCCTTATTCTATCGATTATTTCATGTTTGAAAGTAGTTGTTTGAGGCGTTTGTGGTCGCCTTTTGATACAAGTGTCGCTTTTCTCAGCTGACGTTTCTGTTTAGTGGATTTGTTAGCAAACAGGTGGGATGTGAACGCTCTGTTGCGCTTGAATTTACCAGTTCCTGTACGCTTTACACGTTTTGCGTAACCTCTGTGAGTTTTCATTTTTGGCATGGGATTCAACCTCCGGTTTATTAATTTTTTTCTGTGATTGGTGCGACTACTAAGAACATGGAACGACCTTCCATCTTGGGTCTCTGTTCTACAGCAGCGACTTCGGAAAGCTCATCTGCGAAACGTTCCAGCACTTTACGTCCAATATCTTTGTGAGTGATCGCACGTCCGCGGAAACGGATTGAAACTTTGACCTTGTCTTCTTTGGCAAGGAATTTCTTTGCATTTTTAAGCTTCGTATTGAAGTCATGCTCTTCAATTGTCGGGGAAAGTCTGATTTCCTTGACATTGATTACCTTCTGCTTCTTACGTGCTTCTTTCTCTTTACGCTGCTGCTCATACTTATACTTTCCATAGTCCATGATACGGGCTACGGGTGGTTTGGCATTCGGTGCTACAAGGACAAGGTCCTGTTCTACACGGTCTGCCATCTCCTGGGCATCCTGCTTTGACTTGATTCCAAGCTGGGAACCATCTTGTCCAATCAATCGAACTTCTTTGGCGCGGATTCTATCATTGATAAATGTTTGATCCTTTGCTATCTTTGACACCTCCATAAAGTTTGAAGACGAACAAAAAAGGCGGGCACATTATGCGCCCGCCATCTGACATGAAGACACAGGGAGAGGCTAGAATGCCTCTCCGTCCGTATCTCTCTGTACAAACCCGTTCGCTGCTTTCCTGCGCTTGCGGGTGAGAAGCGGGTCGCTTCTTCTTGTCCGTTCTTATCAACTCTTAATATACTACATGAGTCATTTCATTTTGTCAACTCTATTTCTTCAATCGGATTTCATCCACCAGTTTCCAGACAAAATCCTCCCTGTCATATGAGTTCTGCTCCTGCTCGCCGTATTTCCTTACATTCACCTGTGATTCTTCGATTTCCTTGTCACCGATAACCACCTGGTATGGTACCTTTCTCATCTGGGCTTCACGGATCTTATATCCGAGCTTTTCATTTCTTTCATCTATGTTCACCCGGATCCCCTGGCTCTTAAGTTCATCTTTGATACTTCTGGCATAATCATAATGGAGATCCAGATTGACTGGTATTATTTCCACCTGCTGTGGTGCAAGCCATAACGGGAAAGCTCCTTTGTATTCTTCAGTAAGGAATGCAACAAAGCGTTCCATAGTTGAGACAACACCCCGGTGGATAACCACCGGCCGATGCAGCTCACCGTCACTGCCGACATAAGTCAGATCGAATCTCTCCGGCAGCAGGAAATCCAGCTGTACAGTCGACAGTGTTTCCTCTTTACCGAGTGCCGTCTGCACCTGCACATCCAGTTTCGGGCCATAGAATGCCGCTTCCCCTTCTGCTTCAACGTACTTGATTTCCATTTCATCCACGGCTTCTTTCAGCATGGATTCCGCCTTATTCCACATAGCATCATCATCAAAGTATTTTTCGGTATCTGCCGGATCGCGGTAACTTAACCGGAATGAATAGTTCTCAAAACCGAAATCTTCATACACATCAATGATCAGCTGTACGACACGCTTGAATTCTTCTTTAATCTGATCCGGACGGACGAATACATGGGCATCATTCAAAGTCATTCCACGTACACGCTGTAGTCCGCTTACCGCACCGCTTGCTTCATAACGGTGCATCGTACCCAGCTCTGCAATTCGGATGGGCAGTTCACGGTAGGAATGCTTATCGGATTTATAAACCATCATGTGATGTGGACAGTTCATCGGACGAAGTACAAGTTCCTCCCCATCCATGTCCATTGTCGGGAACATGTCCTCCTGGTAATGCTCCCAGTGTCCACTTGTTTTATAAAGGTCGACATTAGCCATGATTGGAGTATACACGTGATCATAGCCCATGGAGACCTCTTTATCCACGATGTACCGCTCTATTTCCCTTCTGATTGTCGCACCATTAGGCAGCCACAATGGAAGTCCGGCTCCGACGAGCTGATTGTTCTGGAAAATCTTCATATCCTTACCAATGCGTCTGTGATCACGTTCTTTGCGTTCTTCGAGAATATTCATGTATGCTTTCAAGTCTTTCTTATCGAAGAAAGCAGTGCCGTAGATCCGCTGCAGCATTTTATTGTCACTGTCTCCCCGCCAGTATGCACCTGCAGTGCTGAGCAACTTGAATGTCTTGATTTTGGATGTCGAAGGCACGTGTACGCCCCGGCAGAGATCTGTAAATTCACCCTGGGAATAGAGCGTCACTTTCTCATCTTCTGGAATCGCATCGATCAATTCGAGTTTGTATTCATCGTCTTTGAAAAATTCCTTGGCTTCATCCCTCGGAATTTCATGGCGGTTGATTCCAACATTCTCATCGACGATTCTCTGCATCTCCTTTTCGATTTTCGGAAAATCATCAGAAGAAATTTTTTCGTCCATATCGAAATCATAATAAAAACCTTCTTCAATGACCGGCCCCACACCGAATTTGACGTTCCCGTACAGACGTTTAAGCGCCTGGGCCATAAGATGTGCTGTCGAGTGCCTCAAGACTTCCAGGCCTTCTTCATCTTTATTAGTCAGAAGTTCAAGATTGCTGTCAGAATCAATCGGTCTTCTGAGGTCATACATATGACCATCAACTTTCGCAGCCACTGCCGCTTTTCTGAGACCCGGACTGATTGAATGCGCAATCTCTTCAGCAGTTATGCCTGCTTCAAATGCTTTTACGTTGCCATCCGGAAAACTTATTTTAATTTCGCTCATTTTCCTCTTCCTTCCTTCATATTAATTAAATACAGGAGAATAAAAAAATCGCCCCTCTAAATATAGAGGGACGATTTCCACCGCGGTACCACCCTGATTCACGGGGAACCCCGTCTTCAGCCGGATATAACGGTCCGGACCGGCCGGGGATTAGCCGGCATCTGTCAAGGTAGTAACCATAGCGGTCTTATATGCATGTCTCAGCAATTCATGCACTCTCTTAAATGAGACTCAATACAGTATTGTCCTTGGATTTAACTAATGAAATTATAGATTAATTATAATAGAATTCACTGAGCTTTTCAAGGATCAGTTAATTCCTGTAGTTTTTACCTTTCAGTTGCACTTCTTCACACAGAGATTTGATCCGCTCGAGCATTCGCATCGCTTTTGTTTCTTCTACTCCATTTTCTTTCGTACGGCTGTACCTGTACTCAAGGTCATCCATAGAATAATTTGAACTGATGAAAGTCGGCAGTCCTTCAACCATCCTGTAATGAAGAATACCCGTCATCACTTCATCTCTCACCCAAGGGGTGACATCTTCTGCTCCGAGATCATCAAGCATCAGCACCTGTGCATTTTTGATCGTATTGAACTTCTCATCTGTTGTCCCGTCTTTGAATCCTGATTTTAGATCACGGATGATTTCCGGTACATAGACAATCATTGATGATACCGACTTTTCCTTCAGTTCGTTTGCAATGCAACCCAGCAGGTAAGACTTCCCTATTCCAAAGCTGCCATGTATATAAAGCCCCTTCGTATCTGCTCCGTCACTGATTGCCTGACTGATTGAGATCGATTTTTTGATAATATCCTGCCGATTGGAATCCGGGTCCAGGAATACAGTATCGAAAGTGGCATCTTTCACATCTTTCGGGACATGATAAGAATCGATCATCCGTTCACGCTCCCGGAACGCATCCTCCCTCTTCTTGTTTGGACATACTGAATAGATGATGTGTATTCTTCCCCCGCGGACATCAATTGAAGGTACATATCCCTGTGGGTGATTGATGCAGCTGTTCAGAGAGTCACATTTTTCACATGCCAGAGACTGTTCCGTATATCGTTTCAATTGCAGCATGTCGTTTCGGATCATCGTCCTGGTGATTTCTTCATCACTATTCTCGATGAGTTCTATAATCCTTGGGTGTCGGATAAGATCTTCATACAACTTGTCATTATTCTCTTTTATCTTTTTTGAATTTTTTAGAAACTGATTAATTGGTTCCATTTGAATCACCTGGATTTTCTGAATTCATCTATCATTTTTTGAATCTCCGGATCATCTTTTGCCGTCTTTTGCGGTATATGATCCTTTGTGTCTTTCTCATTATCCACTTTAGGCTGCTCTTTGACCGGCTGGTCTTTCCCATCCAGCCAAGCCGGACGGCGTTCCCCCTGCCGCTCTCTATAACTGTACTTCTGCGCTGCTTTTTGGGAGGCATTTTTCTTCTGCTGCCTGAAATCCATAATGGACTGATATGCATCTTTGGCAGAAAGGATTCCTTTCGATTCCCAATCTCTGGCAATTTTCATCGTGTATGGATAATTAAGGTCCCCCTGTTTCTGCTGATATACATATTCAAGGAGCAGATTGATGACCCCGTTAGGAAGAGATGTTTTTGCAATAATATCTGTCACGAGTTTCAAGTCCTGGTCACTGGGATTGAAGTTTCTTATATCATTCAGCCTGTCCAGCGGATTGATGTTTTCCAGGCTGTCGATATAGGAATTGCTGGATATTTCAGCCGAAGGCTGCCCGGTACCTTTCTGAAGTTGCGGCAGACGGTTGTCATTCTCTTTCTGATAATATCTTCTCGCTTCATATTTAAGCTGTTCCTTGTCTATACCCGCATATTGTGTCGTTGAAGACAATAATATCTGTTTCATATCATAGGCATTCAACTCAAACAGTGCACTCAGTTTAACGATAAGCATGCGGATCTCTTTTGTGAAAAATGCTCTGTCTATTTTCGTACCCTTCAAATGGGTAAAAAGGACATCGAAATCAAAATCATCCAGGTCCATATTCGGTCCGGTTGAATGATTCTCTTTCTGGAAACTGTCATCAGGAATACTAAACCCTGCCGCATTCCCCGAGCTGAAAACTTCAGTGAACTTACGGGTAACTTCAGATATGTTCTCAGGCATCTTGGGGTACATAAGCCTGTCTTTTTTCTTTCTGTAGGCATCCTGACCAATTTTATTATACAAATATAAACTCAGCATAGGATCCTTGAAAAAAGCATCCGGAGTTAACGGCAGGAGTATTTCGTATACGAATAAATCATCATGCTCCTCGTTGGATACATAAGTTCTGATCAGTCCAATAGCTTCCAGCTTCTCCAGTTCATCTGAGAATCTGGACAGAGGCATACCGAACTCATCCATTATCTCCCTGTGAAAACGAACTGCCAGAGGTTCATAATGAGAAGCAGATTCATTCAAATAAATATAGACCATCGTTCCTTCCGCATTGATAAGCGGAAGATACAGTTCATTGATCACATCAAGGTGATGTGTACTGATTCTCGCCGGCCTGTAAATCATAAATTCTGTATTCGGCTTCAATCGATCATTGAAGTTCATCATCATCACTGCCTTTGGCAAGGTGTTTCAGCGTATCCATCAGCTGATCAATATCTTTGAATTCTTTATAAACAGATGCAAACCGCACGTAAGCAACCTGGTCAAGGGTGATCAATTCATTCATAACACCTTCCCCGATTTCATTGGAGGTGATTTCAGGTTTGTTCAGATTTCTCAGTGCCGCTTCAATATTCCCTGTTCTTTTTTCTAATTCTTCATAAGGTATTGGACGTTTCTCACATGCCCGGAGCAGACCGTCCATCACTTTTTCACGGCTGAAAACTTCCCTTGTGCCATCTTTTTTGACAACCACAAGCGGAGAAAGCTCCATCCGTTCAAAAGTAGTAAATCTAAATCCGCAATTTTCGCATTCCCGACGTCTCCTGATGGCGGAAAATTCATCTGTATGTCGTGAATCGACCACTTTGGAACTAGGATGCCGGCAAGTTGGACATTTCATTTAATCACCTCATCATTCGGGGTTAAGTACTTCATTATAATATAACATAAGCAAAAAAAGAAGAAACCGAAGTTTCTTCTTAAAAAATCACAATTTAATTAAGCGTTGCTGACAAGTGATTTGGCAGTAATCTGCTTGGCAAGATCTACAACTCGTGTAGAGTATGCCCACTCATTGTCGTACCATGCAAGAACCTTAACTTTGTTATCATCCATGACCATAGTGAGTGAACTATCAATGATGGAGCTTCTGTTGTCTGTGTTGAAGTCACTTGATACTAACGGGTCACCGGAAACACCGAGGATCCCTTTCAATTCTCCATCTGCATATTTTTCAAAAGTCTCATTGAGTTCTTCTTTTGTTACAGTTTTGTCCAAATCAACGACAAGGTCAACCAGTGATACATTGGAAACCGGGACGCGAAGTGCCAAACCATGAAGTTTTCCGTTCAGTTCCGGAAGTACTACACCAAGTGCTTTAGCGGCACCTGTAGATGTAGGGATGATGTTATCGCCGCATGAACGCGCCCTTCTCAGATCTTTATGAGGGTTATCAATATTCTTCTGATCATTCGTATACGCATGGACGGTTGTCATCAAACCGTTTATAATTCCGTATTCATCATTAAGTATTTTTGCCACCGGAGCCAGGCAATTCGTAGTACATGATGCGTTTGAAAATACATCATATTTTTCAATGTCCAGTTCCTGGTCATTCACACCGAGTACAATCGTTTGTACATCTCCGCCTTTGGATGGTCCGGTAAGCAGTACTTTCTTTGCCCCCGCTCTGACATGTGCATCTGCCTTGTCACCGTGGTTGAAAGCACCAGTCGCTTCAATCACAAGATCGATACCAAGCTCCGACCAAGGAAGATTTTCAGGGTTTCTTTCACGAGTGATGAGGATTTCCCTGCCATCAACAATCAGTTTGTCCCCCGCAGGCTCAACACGTTTTGACCATTTGCCGTGGGTAGTATCATAATTGATGATATGTGCAAGTGTTTCAGCAGGATAACTTGCGTTCACTGCTACCAGATCGAGTTCATCGGATTCTGCAGCAATCCGGAAAACCATTCTACCAATTCTACCTAAACCATTAATTGCAATTTTTTTCATGACAATCGCCCCTTAATGCTATACTTATTTTTAATTAGTATAACATATTTAAAAATAGTTTAAAGCAGAAATTGTGAAATTGTAGTCACTTTTCAATTTTAGTTAAAAATTTCTCTATCTGTTCATATAAATTTTCTCGCGACCCACTGTTATCCAGTACAAAATCACTTTTATTCTTTTTATCGATCAGTGGCATCTGACTGTTGATTCTGCTGTCAGAATCAGCTTCTGTTAAGTCATTGCGTTCCATCAATCTTGCTTTTTGGGTCCATTGATCGACATAAACCGTTAATGTTATGTCACATTGAGCATCCAACCCGTTTTCAAACAGCAATGGGATATCCATAAAGACATGATTTTCCCGGATCAGTCGATCTTTTTCCTCATTCATCATTCTCCTTACTACCGGATGGACAAGATTGTTCAACACTTTGCGCTGACCGGGGTCATTGAAAATGACCGATCCGAGCTTCTTCCGGTCTATCTCTCCATCTGCTGCTAAAATCTCTTCCCCGAAAGACTCTACGATTCCATCATATGAAGGCCCACCCTTTTCGGTTGCCTGTCTTGCGAACTTATCCGCATCGAGTACGGGATATCCTTTTTCTTCAATGTATGCTGATGCGGTCGATTTTCCACTGGCTATGCCGCCTGTCAGTCCAATGACGCTGTACATATTATCACCTCTGGCATTTAGTGCAGTAAAATGTATTCCGCGTTGCAATCACCTTAGTTTTCACATCGCTCCCACACTGGCTGCATCTTTTCTTTTGATATATCTTGAAACGGTCCTGCATACTGCCACTCTGCCCTGATACACCTCTGTAATCTGAAATCGTAGACCCTCCGCTTAACAGTGACACTTCAAATACATTGGTAATTTCCTTGTGCAGTTTGGACAGGCGTTCTATAGAAATGTTGCCGGCCTTTTTTGTCGGCAGTATTCCCGAAGAAAACAGAGCTTCTGAAGCATAAATATTCCCAACACCCGGAATCACCGAACTGTCCATTATGACTGCTTTAACCGGCTTCTTACTATTTTGTTCATTTCTTGCTTTTTCCAGAAAATATGACAGACTGTCAGGATCCGTATACTCTGGTGCCATTCGCCTGAAAGGCGGGAAATCATTTAGACGTTCCAAAATGCTCATTTCACCAAATCTCCTTATATCGCAATACGATAGTAAGGAACAATCATCCAGGTTGAACAGTACGTGCCAGTGTTTTCTATAATTCAAATCCTCTATCTCTTCCAATGATTGAGTGATGAAAAAGGCACCGGACATACCCAGATGACCAACCATATGGAAGAGTTCATCTGATTTTTCTAAAACGAAAAAGAGGTACTTACCTCTCCTTCCCACTTTCAATATGGAGGCATCCTGCAGTTTTTCCGTAAATGTAGCTAGCGACTGTTTTACAATCGTCATTTTCCCTTCGGCATGGCCATTGTATACATAATCGGACAGTTCAATCTGTTCTATTTTTCTGCCTTCCACACTTCGCTTGAGTTCTCTCTTAACCAATTCAACTTCCGGTAATTCCGGCATAATTTCACCTACTTCACTTCATACCAATCTTTACCGTACCCATACTCAACTTCCAACGGCACGCTCATTTCAATTGCATTCTCCATGATTCCTTTAATGACAGGAATAAAGTCTTCAACTTGACTTTTCGGTACATCAAAAATCAATTCATCATGAATCTGCAATAATAGCTCTGCATCAAACTTTTGTGCTTCTTCTGAATCAGCATATTTCACCATTGCCAATTTTATAATATCCGCCGCACTGCCTTGTATTGGAGAATTCATTGCAGTGCGCTCAGCAAAACTTCTGGCATTAAAGTTCCGGCTGTGAATATCAGGAATATACCTTCTTCTGTTCATCAGTGTCTTAACATAACCGTCCCGTTTGGCATCCTGTACAATCGATTTCATGAATTCTTTTACTTCTGCAAATGAATTCAAATAGTTTTCTATGAAATTTTTTGCCTCTTTTCGTGTAATTCCCAGGTTCTGACTGAGTCCATAGTCGCTTATTCCATACACTATTCCAAAGTTTACCGCTTTTGCATTCCGCCGCATCAGAGAAGTTACATCATCTTTTTCAACCCCGAAAACTTCCATCGCTGTTTTGGTGTGTATATCTATATTTGATGTAAATGCATTGATCATTGTTTTATCCTGCGTAATGTGAGCCAACACCCTGAGTTCGATTTGCGAATAATCCAGTGCAAGCAGTACATGATCATCATTCTTAGGCACAAATGCTTTACGGATCCTGCGGCCTTCTTCAATACGTATTGGTATATTCTGAAGGTTCGGCTCAACTGAAGACAAACGCCCTGTCTGCGCCAAAGTCTGATTGAATCTTGTATGGATTCTGGAATCCTCTTTTACTTCCCCCTGCAATCCAATCACGTAAGTAGACTGCAATTTGGATAATGTACGATAATCCAGCAGATACTGGATAATTTCGTGTTTATCCTGCAGTTGCTCCAATACATCCACTGCAGTGGAATAACCGGTTTTCGTCTTTTTGATCACTGGCAGATCCAGTTTTTCAAACAATACAATTCCAAGCTGTTTCGGTGAATTTATATTGAATTCCTCACCTGCAAACTCATGGATTTTCGATTCTATTTCGTCCAGCCGCTCCTGAATTTCATTCTCCATTTCAACAAGGCTGGAAGATTCTACTGTAATCCCCTTGATTTCCATTTCTGCAAGGACTTTGGAGAGTGGAATTTCAAGTTCCATCCATAAATCATACATCTCATCCGCTTTTAGGGATTCTGTCACTTTATCTTTTAAAGCGTGCACTGCCATCACTTTCGAATTCAGGAAAGACAATCTTTCATCATGTAGCGGGTTTTTGGATTTTTTCCCTTTTCCATAATGGAAATCATCACTATCTATTGATATATCAAACTGACCTGCACTTTCAGCAACATCCAGAATTTTTCTGGATGGGTCCAGCAAGAAACTCGCCAACATGACATCCGAAGTAAAATCATTAAAAGTAATGTCCAATTGCCTGAGCAGGCCAGTTTGTCGTTTAAGATCATAGACATTGATACTTTCCCTGGAAATGAGGAATGACTCCAGCACTTTTACATCGAAAGCATCTATTTTATCGACCACCGTCTTATTACCGTCGGTCACTGCAATATATTCCGGTGGATTGAATAAGTAGTTGCCTGCATTGACTTCCAGATGAAGGGATACGTTTTTGTCGAGTTCATCCAGTGAATCTACACGACTATCATTGAATTCAATCTTATTCTCTGCTTCATTGGCCTCCATATTACCCAGAAGGGATTCAAATTCAAGTTCTTTAAACAACTCGTATTTCTCTTCTTCATTATCGTTGGAATAAGCCAGATCATCCAAGCTAAAGTCAAATGGCACTTCTCTGTAGATTGTCGCAAGTTCCTTGCTCATCAAAGCATCATCTTTATTGTTTGTCAGGTTTTCTTTGAGCTTTTTACCACCGACTTTTTCGATGTTTTCAAGCACATTTTCCACGCTGCCGTATGTGTCCAACAGTTTTAAGGCAGTTTTCTCCCCTATGCCGGGAACCCCGGGGATATTATCCGATTTATCCCCCATCAACCCTTTCAGGTCGATGATTTGGAGCGGTTTCAATCCGTATTTTTCATCAATGAATTCAGGGGTATACAAATCTATGTCGGAAATTCCTTTTTTTGTATAATAGATCATCGTATTCTCGCTTGCAAGCTGCGTCAGATCTCTATCTCCTGTGATGATGATTGTTTTGAAATCACCCGCTTCATCAGCCTGCCTGCTCAATGTTCCAATGATATCATCGGCTTCAAACTCTTCGATTTCATATCTTTTTATTCCATAAGAATCGATCAGACGACGAATGGGAGCAAGTTGTTCTCCAAGTTCAGGGGGCATTTTCTGACGGCCGCCTTTGTATTCTTTGTACTGCTTATGTCTGAATGTGGATTTTCCAGCATCGAATGCGACAAGAAAATGTGTAGGTTCCTCATCCTTTATAATTTTTTCCATAAGTCGTGCGTAACCGAATATGGCATTTGTATGGAGCCCACTCTGATTGCTCAGGAGAGGAAGGCCGTAAAATGCTCTGAAAGCTACACTGTTACCATCTATAAGAATTAATTTTTTCATGGATTTTACCTACTTTCTTTTTAAATCCGTTCACTTATTTTTATTCTACTATATATATGGATTATACATTTGGAAAAGACATTAATCCATAGAAAAAGGCACAGCCGAAGCCGTGCCTTTGTTTTATTCTGGGTAATGTATTGGTGAATCCGGACCGAGTGGTAACCCTAAAAGTGTCCAGATAATAAGCATGATGCCCCAGAATATGAAGAAGCATATTGAGTACGGAAGCATAACTGAAATCAATGTTCCAATACCAATGTTCTTATCGTATTTTTGAGCGAATGCAATGATGATCGCAAAGTATGTCATCAACGGAGTAATGATGTTCGTACTGGAATCAGCAACACGGTAGGCCATCGTCGTCAATTCCGGTGAATAACCAAGCTGCATCATTATCGGCACGAAAATTGGAGCCATCAACGCCCATTTCGCACTCGCACTTCCTATGAATAAGTTGATGAATGCAGTCACAAGCATAAATCCGATAATCAATGGAATCCCCGTAAGCTGAAGACTGTCCAGAATCTGTGCACCGTACACACCGATTACAATACCAAGGTTAGATTCAGTGAAGTATGCAACGAATTGACCGGCTGCAAATGCCAGGACGATGAACATACCCATGGAAGCCATAGTATCGGACATCTGATTCGCTACATCTTTATCATTCTTGATGTTTTTCGTCACTACACCATAAACGATTCCCGGTATAAGGAAAAGGATGGCGATAATCGGTACGAGAGAACTCATGAATGGCGACTGTATGATGGTATCCATATAGTTCCCCACATCATCAGAACCACGCATCGGCGAGTTCGGAAGTACTACAAGAAGTAATGATAGAGCCAGACCGACGACCACAGAAATACCGGCCCAAACCATACCTTTCTTCTCTATTGGCTGCAGAGTCTGCATACTTTCCGTCTCTTCAACAGTATTGTCTTCACCATTGCCATTCATCTTGAATGATCCAAGACGCGGCTCGACAATCTTATCAGATACGAACCAGCCTACAAGAGTCAGCAGGAAGACACTTGTTGCGATAAAGTACCAGTTGAATGCCACATTCATCGATTCTGCATAAGCAGGGTCGATTACAGACGCTCCTGCTGCGGATAATTCCATCAGCATGACATCTGTACCACTGAGCAGCAAGTTCGCTGAGAACCCTCCGGATACACCGGCAAAGGCTGCTGCAAGTCCGGCAAGTGGGTGTCTGCCAAGTGCCAGATATAAAAGCGCACCAAGTGGTGGCAGTACGACATAACCCGCATCTGAGGCAACAGATGACATGATACCTGCAAATACAAGTCCAGCAGTAATCAAACTTTTAGGAATTGATAGCACAAAACCTTTAAGAACTGTACCAATCAGGCCCGATCTTTCAGCAACTCCAATACCCAGCATCGTAACAAGGACGACACCGAGCGGTGCGAAGTTGATGAAATTATCAGTCATACTCTCGAATATGTAGCTTATACCTTCTGCATTAAGAAGATTGTTGACAGTGACCGTCTCATTACCCTCCCCAGGGTGCTGGACAGAAATACCTAATGCAGAGAATAGTGCGGATGCCACTAAAGTCAAAACTGCAAGTATTGCGAATAAAGTTACCGGATGCGGAAGCTTGTTACCAAGCCACTCTACAAAATCCAGGAACTTCTGAAACAACCCATGTTCCTTTTTACCATTTTCCATTTTCAAAATATTCCCCCCATTAAAATAAATGAAAAAGCCACCATCAGGTGACTTTTTCAGTATAATATCCTAATATTCTTTTTTCAAAGATTATTTTAGAACATTCATAACATTAATCACTGAATCTCTTGATTTATCCAATTGTTCACTCTCATCATCAGTCAGTTCAAGCTCAATGATTTTTTCTATCCCTTCCGTACCAAGTACCGCCGGCACCCCGAGATACAATCCATCATAACCATATTCCCCTTCGAGATATGCAATGGATGGCAGAACGCGTTTCTGATCTTTCAAAATCGCCTCAGCCATCTGTACCAGCGCTGCTGCTGGTGCATAATAAGCAGATCCGTTTCCAAGAAGATTCACTATTTCAGCGCCGCCTTTGCGCGTACGTTCGATAATGCCATCTATCTTTTCCTGACTCAATAGATCAGTAAGAGGAACGCCCCCGACATTCGAATATCGGATAAGCGGTACCATATCATCACCATGTCCGCCAAGCACAAATCCCTGGACATCGTTGACTGAGAGATTTAATTCCTCTGCCACGAATGACCTGAACCTTGCTGTGTCCAGAACACCGGATTGACCAATAACTTTGTTCTTGGGAAGACCGGATTCTTTGTACACTGTATAAGTCATTGCGTCCACAGGGTTTGTAAGGACTATGATTGTACAGTCGGGTGAATGTTTCACTATGTCCCGTGTTACAGCAGCCATGACTTTCTGATTCGTTTTCACGAGGTCGTCACGACTCATACCTGGTTTACGTGCAATCCCTGCTGTAATGATAACAATATCGGAGTTTTTGGTATCAGCATAATCACTAGTACCGGTAATATTTACGTCTACACCAAGTACAGGTGTGGACTCCTTCATATCCAAAGCCTTCCCTTTAGTCGGGCTTTCAGATTGTGGTATGTCTACCAGGACTATATCACCAAGCTCTTTGGATGCAGCGATAAATGCTGTAGTGGCACCGGTAAACCCGGCACCAATTACAGAGACTTTCTTTCTTTCCATGCTGTACACTTCCTTTGTCAACAAAGTGAATTACATATTTTTGATGAGTTCATCACCAAACTCTGAACACTTCACTTCTTTGGCACCATCCATCAGTCTTGCAAAGTCATATGTGACAACTTTGGAAGCAATTGTCTTCTCCATTGCTTTTGTAACCAGATCAGCCGCTTCCTGCCAGCCGATATGTTCAAGCATCAATACACCGGAAAGTACAACAGAGGATGGGTTGACTTTATCCATTCCTGCGTATTTTGGTGCAGTACCGTGTGTTGCTTCGAAAATTGCATGTCCTGTTTCATAGTTGATATTCGCACCTGGTGCAATACCAATACCACCGACTTGTGCAGCAAGAGCATCTGAAATGTAGTCACCGTTCAAGTTCATAGTAGCAACAACACCGAAATCTTTTGGACGTGTAAGGATTTGTTGCAGGAAGATATCAGCAATCGCATCTTTGATGATGATCTTACCAGCAGCTTCAGCTTCTTCCTGAGCTTTGTTAGCCGCATCTTTACCTTCTTCTTCAACAATTTTGTCATATGCCTTCCAAGTGAATACTTTGTCCCCAAATTCACGCTCAGCAAGGTCATAGCCCCATGCTTTGAATGAACCTTCTGTGAATTTCATGATGTTCCCTTTATGGACAAGTGTAACTGAAGGTCGATTATTTTCGATTGCATAGTTGATTGCGGAACGCACCAGGCGCTCTGTACCTTCTTTAGAAACAGGCTTGATTCCGATACCGGAAGTTTCCGGGAAACGAATGTTTTTTGCTCCCATTTCATTTTGCAGGAAATCAATCACTTTTTTAACTTCATCAGTACCTTCCTGGAATTCGATTCCGGCATAGATATCTTCAGTATTTTCACGGAAAATAACCATATCAGTCTCTTCAGGACGTTTAATCGGAGAAGGAACGCCTTCAAAATATCTAACTGGACGCAGGCAGGTAAAGAGGTCCAGTTCCTGTCTCAGTGCAACGTTCAATGAACGGATTCCTCCACCGATTGGAGTCGTAAGTGGTCCTTTGATTGCAAGCAGATACTCATCGATTGTATCAAGCGTTTCCTTTGGCAGCCATTCGCCTGTCTTATCGAAAGCTTTCTGTCCTGCCAGAACTTCTTTCCATTCGATTTTCTTTTCTCCACTGTAAGCTTTCTCTACAGCAGCATCGAGGACTTTACTCGCCGCACTCCAAATATCAGGGCCAATTCCATCCCCTTCTATGAATGGAATAACCGGGTTATTCGGGACATTAAGTACACCGTTATCAGTAGTAATTTTTGAACTTGACATAATTCAAATACCTCCAAATTTTTGTATTATTTATCTCTTTTCGATTGAATCATACTTCTTGCCTGTTTGGCCAACGTATTCAGCTCTTGGGCGAATCAGACGATTGTCTGCATACTGCTCAAGTATATGCGCAAGCCAGCCGGACATACGGCTCATTGTGAAGATTGGTGTGAATAGATCATGGTCGATACCAAGGGAGTGGTATACAGACGCACTAAAGAAGTCAACGTTTGGCAGCAAGCCTTTTTCACGTTCTACAATCTCAGCAATTTTAGCTGATTTTTCGTAAAGTTCAGGCTCTCCCTGCTGTTCAGTCAGTTTCTGAGACATGTCTTTCAAGTATTTCGCACGTGGGTCGCCTTCTTTATAGACACGGTGTCCCATACCCATGATTTTCTCTTTATTTTCGAATTTTTCCTGCAGATAACCCTCTACTGCTTCTACAGAGTCAATTTCAGAAAGCATTGCCATTACACGCTCATTCGCACCGCCATGCAGGGGTCCTTTAAGCGCTCCGATTGCCGCTGTTACTCCGGAATAGACATCTGATAATGTTGCAACACAGACACGTGCTGTAAATGTAGAGGCATTCAGTTCATGGTCTGCATGAAGTACAAGCGCCTTATTCATCGCTTCAATTTCAGTGTTATTAGGCTCTACTCCATTTAGCATATACAGGAAGTTTGCAGCATAGCTGTATTCTTTTTTCGGACTTAAGATTTCTTTCCCGTTCCTTACTCTGGCAAAAGCCGCAACTAAAGAAGCAATCTGTGCCTGGATCTTAATTGCTTTTTCATGATTTGCCTCTTCGTTCATTTCC
>CAYTIR010000051.1:0-16502 GCA_964437955.1 uncultured Staphylococcaceae bacterium | reverse complement strand
TATCCCTTTTTAAATTTTTTTATTTATTTTTGTTTGTCAATTTATAATATTTTTTTCAAAAAAAAAACTAATAACTAAAAAAGACTAACCGTGTGGGGTTCGTCAATACTGGTGACCTGCTCTATTTTTTATATCCGAAGTCGGGAATGCTGTTCCAGCGTTCACTTAAATAGCGCGCCGCCATCTTCGGTTCCCTTTCTCTTGTAAATACGCCTTTTTTATTCCCCTGGACTCTTTGAATACCGAATTTTGTCTGGAAATCTGCAAAGTTCCATAACTGTTCACCGACAAAATTATCGATTTCATCAAATACTTTGCTGTTCATCCTGTAGTAGTCTTCCTGGTACTCTTCACTGAACGGTTCACCGTATGGACTGTGGAATCCTGCCACGGTATCCGCCCCATATTCAGTGTACATTATCGGCTTATCCGGATATTTTTCCTGCCATTCAAGCAGTTCCTTCCGGGTTTTTGCTTCTGCAGTTTTCAAATCCCCTGTTTGGATATACCATCCGTAATATCTGTTCAGTGCGATGACATCCAGTAGGTCGGAACACTGATCCGCTTCCGGTGTTGCCATCATGATATACACATTCGTGAGCGGACGCTTTTGCGGGTCCAGTTCACGTGCCAGATTGAATAAAGGTTCAAAGTATTCATATGCTCCATTGGCATACGTTGCTGCCTCATTGGAAATTGACCACATCACGACACAGGCATGGTTTTTGTCACGGTCGATCAGTTCACGGATCACCTGCTCATGTGCTTCTGAAGTATTCATGACTTCCCATGTATCATCGTCAATATTTCCTCCTTCTTCGAGAATCGAAACATCAAAGCTGAATGCACCAAACAGCCCTACAGCCGGAGTCTCATCTATTACGACGATGCCTTCACGGTCACACAGACGCATCATTTCATCCGAATATGGATAATGGGATGTGCGGAAGGAATTCGCGCCCATCTTCTTCATCAGATTAATATCCAGTACATTATACGCTTCATTCAACCCACGTCCATTAACATACGTATCTTCATGTTTGCCGAATCCTTTGAAATAGAACGGTTCACCGTTGATCAGGAACTTTCCTGCTTTCACTTCCACTTTACGGATACCGAAGTGCTCTTCATATACATCGACAGTCTCACCGTTTTTAATTCCCTCGACTTTTGCTTCGTAAAGATAAGCATCAAGGGGCTGCCACAGTCTGACATCATCAATAGACATGCTATCTTCTGTACCGGAAGTCTTGTTCACTTCATTTCCCTCTTCATCTAAGATCGTTACACGGACTTCGTCAAAATCGCCTTTGGTTTTAACATCAACCTTTACTTCGGCACTGCCGGCGTCCAGATCGACTTCGGGTGCAATCGAAATATCTTCAACATAATCCTTCGGCGTCGTATAAAGATAGACAGGGCGATGCAGACCGGCATAGTTGAAAAAGTCGAAGTTTTCATCTACTTTTCGGACCAGGTTGCCTTTCTCATCCTTATATTCGCTGTAGTTGCCCACTGGCAGGGTCGTATAATCAAGCAGGTTTGAAAGACGTACAGTCAATCTATTGCTACCTGTTTTCAGATATTCATTAATTTCAACTTCAAACGGGGTAAATCCACCTTTATGGTAAGTGACCTTCTGCCCATTCACATATACCCATGCCTCATGGGTTGCTGAACCAAAACGCAGAACCAGCCTTTGATCTATCAGTGATTTCGCAACTTTAAATTCAGTTTCATACCATGTATACCCGCTGTGTTCACGAATTTCCTTTGACACCGTCTGGTCATTGAATGATGCAGGTACTGCCATCATTTCTTTAGTAGGAAGCGGTTCTTCCGGGTTTATCGCTTCCAGTTCTTTATCAATCATGAATTTCCATATACCATTCAGATTCATCACTACACGGCTCTCAGTATCAATCGGATATAGCATTAATATTTTCCTCCATTCATATTTTGCAAAATATACTTCCTCTAATGTCATTATAGATGACTCTACGCATTATTTATCGTATTATATTTACTATAATAGTAATTTTATTGCTTCATTGAAAGGAAGTTGGATATGATGGAGAAACTTCATGATGATTTTATAAAACTCAGTCAGACTATACACTTCACAACAAAGATGGATGTCGCATTCGTCGACAGTATTGGTTCTGTCATTTATCAATATACAAATCATTCCATCCCCGCTGTACTGGGTACGCCCGAAAATGATTATCTCTATATGCATGAAGTTCTAAAGCAGCAGACGGTAAATGATTATTTTCATCATACTAATGCCTATGGCCTGGAATATATAGCCACAGGAAATTACAGGAATGATTCATTCAATGGCCAATTCATCATAGGCCCTTTCATATCCAGCATATCCATACTGAGTTTTATACAGGATGTCATTGTAAGAAACAACCTTCCGGCCGGTGAACGAAAACAACTGGAGCACTTCTACCAATCATTGCCTGTTATAAATCAAATGGATACCCCGCATTTCGGTGAATTGCTTGTAAATCTTACAGCTGAAAAATTTATAGAAGCTAAAAGTGTGAACAGCGATTCAAAACCGCCTCTCATCAACTACGACCAGGTTGAGATGACGAGAGAAGAAGATAAACAGATCATCGAGAAAAGATATCATCATCAGAATAAGATGATGGATGCCATCCGCAGAGGTAACATGGATGAAGTCAAAGAGGCATTGGATACCATGTTGGACATATTTGTAGGATTTTCAGACCGAATTCCCGGCAGTCCGCTGCGGTCGTCAAAAAATATGGCCCTCGTTTCAAATACATCTTTCAGAGTCGCTGCAGAAAACAGCGGTGTCCACCCGATCTATCTTCATATAATATCTGAACGCTTCGCAATTTTAATAGAGAAAACGGATAAACTGCCGAATCTGAAAAAGCTGATCATCTCCATGGCCTATGAGTACTGCGAACTCGTCCAATCATTCTCTACAGGGAATTACAGCCCGGTTGTCAAGAAATCCATGGACTACATTATGATGAATCTTGGAGAACCCCTCACTCTTCGTCAGATTGCCACAGACATCCATGTGAATCCATCTTATCTGTCACGGAAATTCAAAGAGGAATCAGGGAGGACACTGACTGAATTCATCACAGCTAAGAGGATTGAGGAATCGAAATTGTACTTGAAAAAAAGAAGCGGCACTGTAACGGATATCGCATTAATGATGGGCTTCAATGACTTGAATTATTTCACCAAAGTGTTTAAAAGGCTTACTGGATACACACCTTCTCAATATGCAAAAATCAACTCCCTATAAACATAAAAGCCCCCTTTGATAATAATTTCAAAGGGAGGCTGCATTATAGGTTATCTGAAGACCAGACCGCCGTCAGTCACGATTGTCTGACCTGTTATATAGTCCGAATCATCGGATGCCAGGAATGATACAAGGTTTGCCACATCCTCAGGTTCCTGCGGCCTGCCGAGCAGGATATTGCCTGAAAATTCCTTGAAGGCATCACCAGGTTGCATGTGATCATAATATTTCACCATTTCCTCATCAATCCTGTCCCACATGGCCGTGCCTGCGACACCCGGACAATAAGCGTTCACCCTGATACCATACGGTGCCAATTCCTTGGCCGAAGAATGCGTGAATGATTTAACCGCATGTTTTGTTGCCGAATACGTGGACAGCATCTCATAAGATTCATGACCCGCGATACTGCATGCATTAATGACTTTACCTTTGCTGTCCTGTTTTTTAAATTGCTCTGCAGCTGCCTGAGTGCCAAAAACAACACCATTCACATTGATTGAAAATGCTTTATTCAGCTGTTCTTCATCTACATCCATAAACGGAGTGACAACGTCTATACCTGCGTTATTGACGAAGACATCCAGTCTGTCGAACACCTCTACTGCGCGCTGGACCAGCAGAAACTGATGTTCTTTTTTAGAAACATCACCTTGCACGCCTATCACTTCATGACCTTCGGATTTGATTTCTTCCACGGTGGAATTCACTGCTTCTGCATTGATGTCATTAACGACGACTTTTAAACCATCTTTTGCCAGACGTTTGGCAATCCCTTTGCCAAGTCCGCCACCTGAACCGGTAACAACAGCAACTTTAGACATATATAATCCCCCTCTGCATTTATCTCTCAACCCAATTATAATCACTTAGGGACAGTACCACAATTTATATGTCTGAATTTTTAAATAATAAGACAGTAGATTGACATTATCATGATATCAGTGTAAATTAGAATCTAGTGATTTAAAGAAAATGACTCCGTAGCTCAGCGGGAGAGCGCTTGCTTGACATGCAAGAGGTCGGTGGTTCGAAACCACTCGGAGTCACTACAGAGTGGCTGAAAGATGCCCGAAATAATAAGCAAAAGCCCCAATCCTTCAGGATTGGGGCTTTTAATATTCATAATCAGACGAAAGAATTCCCGAGTACGCTGTTCACATCATTGACGACGACAAAAGCATTCTCATCATATTTTTTGATCAGCCGCTTGAGTCTGACCAACTTGGATTTATTGATGACGACATACAGAATATCTGTCTCTTCTTTCGTATAAAATCCTTTTCCGTTCAGCATCGTGACACCCCGTCCGATTTCACTGTTAATCAATGTACCCAGTGCCTCCGGGTTTCGGGACACGATAGTAATGGCTTTTTTGGGATTCATACCTTCTATGATAAAGTCCATTACCTTTACTGCGATATACATTGCAATGACAGTCAGCAGCACTTTTTCCACCGAGAGTACCGTCAAACTCAACAGAATAACCATTAGATCAACTACCAATATGGCCGTGGCTATTTTTACATCCAGATATTTGTTGGCAATCCGACCGATAATCGCCGACCCTGCTGTCGTGGCACCAATACGGATCACAAGTCCATTGCCGAGGCCGACAAACAGGCCGCCGAACACAACATTGATCATTATTTCATCAGTCTTTAATACCCAGGTTTCTGTCAGTCCTAAAAACAGCGACATCATGATAACGGCAAATATTGTATAATACATCGCACGCCTCGAAAGAAACCTGAATCCGATCAGGAGCAACATGCCATTGAGTATCAACGTTGATATCGCGGGGGATATATCAAAAGCGTACAAGAGGATAATTGCCACCCCCGTGACACCGCCCTCTCCCAGATTACCTGAGATCATAAATGCATTTATACCTATTGAAAAGAGAAATGAGCCTAATATTACAACAGCTATGTTGATCAACGTCTGCATTGTAATCCTCGGCGTCATGGTTATTTTTATCTTTTCAAAATCAACTTTTCTAAGCGCTTTTCTAATCTTCACAATTATCCTCCTTTAAATCGTTTTAGTACCGCCGATTCATAATAAAGGAGAATGCATGTGAATTTCAACTCTTTTTTTGTATTCCTACTTTTTTCATTTTTCAATAACTTCATGAATACAATTCGAAATGCCCGTAACCTCCGCCTGGTCATCTGTCCCTCAAATACAGAAGCAGTTGGGAAGTAAATGCCAGAACAGGCAGTTCAATCAGCGGTCCGATTACAAGCGCAAGTGCTACTAGCGGTTCACTGGAAAATGCTGTGACGGCAATGGCCAGTGCAATTGGTGAATTCCTTGCCATGGCCGTCATGACCAGACTGACCGAATCATCATATTTTAATTTCATTAGCCTGCCGGCCAGAAGGCTCATAAAAAATGCAGCCATGAAGAACAGCAGTACAGGAACGAGAAGCAGCAGAACGACACTCGGATGATCTCTCAGGGATTCCCTTTCTGAAGCGAACATCGCCATTACTGCCAGACTCAAAAAGATAATATTGAACCTGCCGAAAAATGGGGTTATTTTCTTTTCAAGTATGCCCTTCCTTCCACGCGCCGATAACAGCTTAGTAATTGCAGCAAGTGACAACGGTACTAACAGAACAACCATGATGCTCCCCACTATTCCCGGGAGCTGTACTGTTTCGTATGTACCAAAGAACAAGTACAGATACACCGGTAAAAGTATGATCTGCAGCAACAGGTTGATAGGCAGCAGTGATGTTGAGAGGGCGGTATTCCCCTTTGCAATTTCAGTGAAGACAAGATACCAATCGGTGCAGGGAGTCACCATGAGCATCATGAAGCCAATCCAGAGCATTGGATGATCGGACAGGAACAGCATGCCGATACCATATGCAATCAGGGGCGTCCATATAAAATTTATAATAATCGACGTTCCGAGAAACCTAATTTTCCGGAATGATAATAAAAAACTGTCAAACGGCATCATCACAAACAGCCCGTAAAGCATGATCATTAAGAAAGGGAGCACAAAGAAACCTGAATATATCTGTATCACAGGTACAGTGCCTATTATCAATCCGATAATGACTGCGCCCAGTATGATGACCGATTGGTACCTTTCAAGTACATTCATTACTGTATCCGTTCCTTCCTTTTAGCGAAGGACACCCAGCGTGTCATCATCTCCAAAACTTTTCGTGGTCTTTTTTATCTTCAATATTAAAATCGATCAACCGTCCAAGCAACGTGTAATTCATCGGCTCGTTCCATGGTATACGTATGATATTATCCGTATGGCTGTGCCCCGCTTCTTTTATATCAGATTCAAAATTTTTGATCGCTGCTGGCTCCGGTGCAATGGACATATGCTTTTTTGACACGCTTAAACCGATGATGAAAGTGCCGTGATCTGTGAACATCGGCTGGTTCCATTTTATCGTTTTTCCCATACTTGGATATTTATCAGAAATCCATTGCAATACTTCCTCTATTTTAAACCGTACATCCTGATCGTCCAATCCATCCAGAAAAGATTCAAATTCTTTCATTATTTTTCACCTCATCAATTTTAAGAGAGCAATTCCTCAATATGCCAGAATTCCCTTTTGTATAATTTAAACATGAAAAACATCAGTACTAATACTGCAAAGATTACACTGTTCTCTTCGATTTCATCCTCGACAGTGATGATGACTTTTTCAGGCGAATGCTCAGTAATGACAGCTGCCCTGCTGCGATCAATGAAAATATCCATATTGCCTTCTTCATCTTCTTTTATATACATGTGATTGCTGCCGATATTCCCTTTCACTCTGAAACGCAGCAAGTTCTTTCCTGCTTTCTCTTTCAGGAACATTGTTGTTTCTCCGGCAGCAATAATATAATTTGCGATGTTCAAATCCCTGAATTTACGCCGTTTGAGTCCCACTATCACCTTCGAACCATCTGCAGGCGTAAAAGAATAAGTGTGCTTTTCTTCACATTTCCTGAGTACATCTTTCTCGATGTATCCGGCTGCCTGCCCCTTATCGGTTACTATCTGCACAATTCTGCTGTCATCCGCTTCAATGGTCGCCTGGAACTGATATTCTTTCATAGCTGCCTCCTTAACCCCTTGTAACACTTTATTTTCTATTCACTTCAATTATAAACATAATACCATGAGCTTCAAAGTCCAATCACTGATAAAAAAAGATGTCGGAGCGCTTATCCGGCCCGACATCCTGCAGGCTGACTCCATGAATCAGCTTCTTCCCATTAAATTATTAAACGAATTCTTCATATTCATTTGGATGCTGACCTTCAACCCTTCCGGGTTCACCTTTATCCAGCGCATCCAGTTCTTTTATATCTTCGTCATCCAACTCAAAATCAAAGACATTCATATTCTGTTTCTGATGCATCGGAGAAGATGATTTTGGTATGACCAGAACTCCATTTTGAACATTCCATCGTACGATGATCTGGGCAGGGACTTTGTCGTACTTATCAGCAATTCTTCTGACAGTTTCGTTCTCCAGGACATCATTGATTTCTCTGCCAAACGGACTCCATGCCTCTGGTAATATTCCAAGCTGTCTGCAGTCTTCAACCAGTCCAATATTGTTGAAATAAGGATGCCTCTCAATCTGGTTTGTCGCCGGGGTGACCCCTGTCTCATCAATGATATGCTCGAGATGCTCCGTCAGAAAATTGGAGACACCAATCGTCTTGATCAGTCCGAATTTCCGGGCATCTATCAATGCCCGCCATGCTTCTACGTATTTACCCTGTTTTGGCAGCGGCCAGTGAATGAGATACTTATCGAAATAATCGATGCCAAGACGATACAGGGATTCCTGAATCATCTGTATTGCCTGATCATAATCATAGGCAGCACCCGGTAATTTTGAATTGATGATCAATTCTTCACGCGGTACGACAGTCCGGCGGATCGCCTCTCCGACTGCACCCTCATTATTATAATTGGTAGATGTGTCGATGAGGCGGCTTCCATTTTCTTCAATCGCGGTGACAATACTGTTTACAGCTTTGGCACCTTTAAGATTGACAGTACCCAGACCGATAGCCGGTGTACTGCTGCCGTCGTTCAATGAATATCTTTTCATTGTTTCCATTTCAAAACACCTTTCTTACACCTCTGGGGTTAAATTTTCTGTTGTTTAGCTCTTTCCCTTACGACATGCTGTATTAAACACCCACACCCTTTATTCTGCTGATTTCTAACAAAGTTGGCTCAAGCTTCTGCAGTCAAACAGGAAATACTGTATGTTCACCCAATACTGATCAGTATAAAAAAGACAGACCATCATTTTGGTCTGTCCCGGCTTTCAAAACTATTCTTCAACTTTTCTAAGCACTGATACAACTTCAACATGCACGGTATGAGGGAAAAGATCCACCGGCTGCACTTGTTCCAATACATATCCGTATTCTCTTAACCATGTGATGTCATCGGCGAAGGATTCAGGGTTGCATGAGACATACACTACCCTGTCTGTGCCAAGCCTGCCAATCCGTCTCATCACTTTACCTCCCGCACCAGAGCGTGGCGGATCCAGCATGAGAAGGTCCGGTCTGCCCCAGTTTTCCAGCACTTCATCCATCCCGCGTCTGGCGTCTTTCGCAAGGAAGAATGTGTTGTCAATTCCATTGTCTCCCGCATTCCGTTTTGCGGAATCAATAGATGATTCAACTATTTCAATGCCCGCAAGTTCCTTCACCCTGGAGGCAAATGGCAGTGAAAATGTCCCCACGCCGCAGAACAGATCAATCATGCGTTCAGACTCCTGGGCATCCGCCATTTCTATCGCCAGGTCCACCAGTTTTTCTGCCTGTACAGGATTCGTCTGGAAAAAGGTATCGAACCATATTCTATATTTATAACCATACATTTCCTCGTTAATATAGTCTCTGCCGTAAAGAGTATGTGTTTTTTCGGATTGGGCCATATCTGCCCAATCCCTGTTTTCCATCCACATCAAACTTTTGACATTGCTGAATTTCCGGGTGATTCTTTCAATCAGGTTTTTCACTGGGCCCTGCAGGTCACCATCCGGTGATTCAGTCGCAAACACTGCCAGCATAAGTTCATCCGTCTTCTGGGATTGTCTGACCATCAGATTACGGAGCAGCCCTGTGTGATTATCCTTATCATAGCCGCTCAAACCGAATTCTTTTCTCCACTCAGATACTTCGAGCATCGCTTCGACCATTTCGTTCCCTGCAATCAGACACGTTTTCAAATCAATCACATTACGGAAGTTTCCAAGTTCATGCATCCCGAGTGAACCATCCCGTCCAAATGTGAATTCCATCTTATTGCGGTATTCCCACGGACTTTCCGCCCCGATCGCATCTTTAACGACCGACGGATTAAACCCTTGAAGTTCCAAAAAACGCTTCACTTCACTGGTTTTGTATTCAAGCTGATGCATATATGACCAATGCTGCCATACACATCCACCGCACAGTTCAAAATGCGGGCAGGCAGGTTCAATCCGCTCAGGGCTCTCCTTAAGTATTGCATCCGGCAGTACACGGGCAAGCTTCCTGTTTGGATTTGATACCGTGACTTCCGCCTCCTCACCGATCAATGTCTGTGGCACGTTCAATTTAAGTTTACGTGGATTGCTTCCACCTGTATCTCTCCACACCGCACCCATGCCGGAGCCTTTTTTATCCAGCTTCTCTATCGTTACAGTATGTGTTTCATAATCTTGATTGGACACTCTAGCAACTCCTTAAAATATCTATCGCTCAATATAGTTTATATAGTACACCGGGCATTAGCAATAACTTTAGCCGGATTTCTCCCTAATTACAAATGTCATTACAACGATGTCATACGCCCATTGTTTATCAGGCGTAAAAAATGCAGTCAGTAGATTTTAAAATCAGTACATACGTAAGTATACCAATAAGAAAGTACTCCTGAGGAATATCACTCCCCCCTGATATGCCATTTTAAACGCCGTACAGTGTCCAAATCCCCAAATGAGCAAAGAGTGCCAGTACATGGGGAAAAGCAACAGGCATGAAACTCCCCGTGGAAATGAGATACAGCACCATGGGATGTGATCAAACAGAAATGCTTTATATCTTGTTGAAAAACAGGAGTGGACTGAGTTCATAATGCCTCTCCTCTAGACCCATAATTTAACCAACAGTCCTATCGACAACCCGAAGACCGCATGGCCCGATGTCCAGTAAAACCATGCTGCAAAATCATCATATGCCGGCGGTGTCTCTGTCAGTGCACTGAGGAAATACAAAATTCCTCCCCCTGCTGAAAAAACCAGAATGTACGGCCACGCCGCTGTTTCCAACCCGAAAGGCAGCAGGAGATAGAACAGAATGACAGCACTGGCAATACAGGTTGTGTAATGGAACAACACACCCGTAATCCAATATTCGCTCCACCTTTTCAGTCCCGGCATATAATCCATGTTATAGAGCAGGATATCTGCCGGATTGCCTGTGAGAATCCGGATGATTTTCATCATCGCTGCCAGCACTATGCCGGAAATGATTCCTATCAGAATAAGTTTTATGAAAATGACCATCGAAACACTCCAACTCATAATATAGTTGCTTTATACCCTATCAATCCGTACTTATCACTCAATCTTATTTTTGGATAAATCATATAAAAAATGACAAAATGAAAATAAGAAAGAGGTGAACGCCGATGGGACAACTGAATTTGGAAAAATATGAGGATAACATAAAGCTTCACAGGCCATTTGAGCCAAAAACGAGTGATATCACTTCCAAAAACATCCTTGTCGATGACATTCTTTTCATATTAAGAAATGAAAAATCCGGCACACAGGACATTGAAATACCTGAAGATTACACGGCTAAAAGACGGCTTATCAGAGCACTCTTGAATATTAGGCAGCCACTGCCCCTGGATAAGGAAATGATGACAAAACTGGACACTTTACTTCAGATGGAACTCGAGGAAAAAACGATTATTGAAACTGAACAGCTTGATACAATCAGGGATAAATATCCGGGCACTTCAATTTTACAGGCAGAGATGATGAGTGTATGGCAGGGGGATATAACCGGTCTAAGGACGGATGCTGTAGTGAATGCTGCCAACAAGGAGCTGCTCGGCTGTATGCAGCCTCTCCATGAGTGCATAGATAATGCACTCCATTCCGCTGCCGGTCCAATGCTGCGGGACGACTGTGCCGAAATCATCCACGTTCAAAAAGGTGAAGAGCAGACAGGTGATGCCAAAATCACAAGAGGCTATAATCTGCCCGCGAAGTATGTCATCCATACTGTGGGCCCCGTGGTTCCTGGAGGAGATGGTCTTACTGAGAATCATCAACAGGCGCTGGCAGCCAGTTATACATCGTGTCTGGAACTTGCCAATCAGATGGATGATATTAAAACAGTAGTGTTCCCTTCGATTTCTACAGGAGAATTTGGTTTCCCGATTGAAAATGCTGCAGAAATCGCTGTTGGTACAGTCAGTGAATGGCTTGAAAAGAATGAACATCATTTCGAGAAAATCATATTTGATGTATTCGGAGATTATGACAGAGACATCTATGTAAATATTTTCAATCAATGAAAAACACTCCGGGAATTCCCGGAGTGTTTTTATGTCCATTCCTTTATCGGCCTGAGTTTAGATTCGATTACATCCCTTTGATTTTCAAGGAAAGGCGGTAAATCCAGCGTTGTGCCCAATGATTCCACAGATGCATCCGCTGTAAAGCCTCTGGCTTTTGGTCCGACGATTTCTATCATCACACCGTTATCCTCACGGAAGTAGAGACTGTCAAAATAATACCGCTTTTTGACACCCGTGGTTACATATCCTTCAGCTTTCAAAATCTGATCCCATTCTTCAAGCGGCCTCTTCGCAGAATGGATGGCTAGATGATGGATGCTTCCCTTGCCCGGACGCTCCTTTTTGTCTGATGATTCTTTTATCAGAATTTCACCGAACACTTCACCTTCCACAGATTGGACGGTCATCGTATCGTCCGCTTCATGCACTGGTGTGTATCCAAATATATTCTTCAGCAACCTAACCAGGCTGTTCTTGTCTTCAACTGTTATCTCCACAGTACCCATTCCCAGTATCCTGTGTATTTCTTCGATTTCATTTTCATCCCATGGCTGCCAGTCTTCAGGGACCGCTTTACCCTCGTGGTTGAGCAGCGTCAGTTTCAACCCCTCATGGTCTTCTAAAACCAGTGCCTCCCGGCCGCCATATTCACTGATGCCTTCATTTTTCACTCCATGCTTATCCAGTCTGTCCTTCCAATAAAGAAGTGAATCATAAGAAGGGACAAGCAGTCCGATACCTGAAATCGAGCTGGTACCTTTCCGTGTCGCCCCCACATTTGTAATTTCAAAGAACGTCAAATCATTACCGGCTGCCCCTGTAGTATCACCGTAAAATACATGGTACATCCCAGTGTCGCCCTGGTTCACAGATATTTTTACTCTTCTCAAACCTAGAATTTCTGTATAGAACCGGTTATTCTCTTTCAGATCCTTAGTAAACATGGATATGTGATGATGTCCGCTGATCATTTAACAACACCTGTCCTTTATCATATTATCGGGTAATGCTCATCCACGGTCTGCCGCCTTCCCAATGCACCTTCACCGGAATTTTATAAGTATCAGTTAAAACTTCATCAGTCAGTACTTCTTTTTTGGGACCGCCGGCGACTAATTTACCATCACGGATCAGAAGCACGTGTGTTATCGCATTTGTAATTTCCTCAATGTGATGGGTTACATATAAAAGATGGCACGATTGTTTAGCAACTTTTTCTGCCATATCCAGTACATCTTCACGCGCGAGAACATCAAGGCCTGAACATGGTTCATCCAGTATGAGAAGATCCGGCCGTGCCATTAAAGCTCTGCCGATCAGCACTCTTCGCTGCTCCCCCTGTGACAGCAGATCATACCTCTTGCCTTTTAAATAAGAAAGCCTGAGGCTATTCAGGATACCTTCGGCCTTTTCACGGTCTTCATCTGTTATTTCCTGGTAGAGCCCGAAAGAAGCATACTTGCCGCTGACAATGATATTCTCCGTCATTTCACGGTTCATCGTCTGGGCGAAGCGACCAAGTGAGCTGCTGACGTAGCCTATCTTTTTACGCATTTCCGGAAGACTCGCTTTACCGAATTCAGTATCAAGTACTTTGACCTTTCCGGAAGTCGGGTAATTATAACCTGTCACGATATTTAAAACAGAAGTTTTACCGGAACCATTCAGTCCCAAGATTGCCCAATGCTCGTTCGCATTAACCGTCCAATTTATGTCCTTGAGAATCTCTTCGCCGCTTCTTCTCCAGCAGACATTCTCCAAAGTGATGATCCTTTCCATTATCCAGTCCTCCTGATATAAATACTGATTCTACCTTAAAATCAATATACAAAAAAAGACGACGGAAACATAGTCCGCCGTCCTGAGTACTTATTCATCAAAAAGATTCATGCTTAAATAACGCTCTCCTGTATCTGGTGCAATCGCCAGCACACGCTTGCCCTCCCCCAGCTTTTTAGCAACTTCAATGGCTGCAAACACAGAGGCACCCGCTGAAGGACCGACAAATATACCTTCTTCCCAGGAAAGCCTTTTGAACATTCCCACGGCATCTTCATCCGCTATCTGGATGATTTCATCATAGACATCCGTATTTAAAATGTTCGGAATGAAGCCGGGACTCGTTCCGACCAATTTATGTTTTCCCGGCTGTCCGCCTGAGAGAACCGGCGAACCTTTCGGCTCAACGACAGCTATATGAAGATCAGGCAGATGGTTTTTCAATGTTTCCCCTGTACCGGTAATTGTCCCGCCTGTGCCTGCAGCGGCAACAAACGCATCAAGATCATTATCAAACTGGTCCAGTATCTCAACTGCCGTCGTCGTGCGGTGTATATCAGGATTGGCAAAGTTTTCAAACTGCTGCGGGATGAAACTGTTCGGGATTTCATTCTGCAGCTCTTTTGCCTTTCTGATACATCCCGGCATCTTTTCCTCGCTCGGAGTAAGCACCACTTCGGCACCGTAAGCTTTTAGCAGATTGATCCGTTCATTGGTTGAGCTGTCAGGCAGGACGAAGATCGCCCTGTAACCTTTTGCTGCTGCATTCATCGCCAGACCAATCCCAGTGTTGCCGCTTGTCGGCTCAATGATTGTGCCTCCAGGTTCCACAAGACCATCTTCTTCCGCTTTCTTAAGCATGGCAAATGCTGCACGGTCTTTGACACTTTTACTCGGATTGAACATCTCCAGTTTTACATAGACATCAGCAGCACCTTCCGGCACTACCTTATTAAGTTTCACCACAGGAGTATTTCCGATAAGATCTACTATACTATCGACTCTGTTCATGTATAGAACCCTCTTTCCACGTTTAATTCCTATTTGTACAGTATATTATAAACACCCATTCGGTAAAAGTCATTAAACTTATTTAATGACTTTCAGTACTCCAAAACGGATACAGTGCACCATAGAGCGATGCATCATTGAAGAGTTCCGCAATTTTCAACTGTGTTTTCAAAAAATCCGGCGGCAGGAATGATTCTATATGTTTTTCAATAGTATCAAGAAGAAAATCGCCCTGCTGAGAAATTCCACCGCCAATGATCAGATACGCAGGATCGAACAGAATGATAATCTGGGCCAATCCCTCTGCTACTTCCCTAGCCCAGTCGTTGACGATAGAAAGGCTCGGTTCCTCTCCCCGCCTCGCGTATTCAAACAGCACTTCCGTCTCCATGTCAGCTCCGTGGACCCTGCGCAGTTTTTCCTTGAGCGCAGAAGTTGCGGCACGCTGTTCATAATTCAATCCGGAAGAATCTTTAAGCAGATACCCAACCGCATTGGCCTGATTGTGCGCCCCACTGTTAAGACCACCATTGTAGTATGCACCACCGATTCCGGTTCCGAGGGTAATGCAGAAGACGCTATCCTTATCACGTCCCGCCCCTTTCCACATTTCACCAAGAAGTGCTGCATTCACATCATTTTCCACGTGTACAGGCAGTTTGAAGTTTTCTGTCAAATGCTCTTTGAACGGTGTGCCTTTATAATTCGGAATTGTCGGCCCTGCATAGATGATTTCTCCTTTTTTCCTATCAACGATTCCTGCAGTACTGATGCCGATACCCCGTATGTTTTCACCCGACTCCAACTTTTCCCTTACTATGGATTCCACCTGGCGGAGTATGCCATCATTTCTGTTGTCACTGGTTCTGACTTTATCTTTCACAGTTATTTTTTGATTGTCGTCAACAAGGGCGTACTTGATAAAAGTTCCACCGATATCTACAGCCAAATATGTCATCTTCTTCACCTAAACTTTCCTGACGTTGCCCAGATGCTCAGAAAGGATCCTCTTAGCATTTTCTGCGTCCCTTTCAAGTATTTTCTCTACTATTTCTTTATGTTCTGAAAGCATATTTTCCATTTCCTCAGCTTCCAGGTCAATAGATGGTGCAATTTCGAAAAAATAATTCGTAATGATGCTTGTCATCTGTATGAATAGATCGTTGCCTGTTGCCCGGAGGAGCTGTTCATGGAACTCCTGGTCGATTTCCCTGAACTCCTCAGGAGAATCCACTTCATCATATCTATCAAAGAGTTTCTCCAGTCCTTTCAATTGTTCCTCATCATCATTCCTTATGATTTCATCGATGGCACTCGATTCAAAAATCATCCTGAGACTGAGCACTTCTTCAAAATTCCCGCCGTTGATTTTCCATAAGAAAAAGAAATTGCTCAGAAGTTTGTCTATGTTCGAACGGCTGAGTGTGGCCCCCTGTCCCTGCCTGATGCTGATGACACCGGTGTTCTCCAGATAGCTGAGCGCTTCGCGTACTACCGAACGGCTGACACCATACATTTCTGTGAATTTACGTTCGGTGGGCAGTTTATCCCCTTCGGAGAGCTGATGCTTTATAATATAGCCTTTTATTTCCTGGATGACAGTCTGTTTTAAAGACTTTCTCTCCGTATTACTGATTGGTTCCATCACCGGATCCCTCCATTTGCTGGATAAATGTAAATACAGGCTCGAGGTGTTCTGCAATGAGTCTGTGTCCCTGCACCAGGTCTTTTTGTTCCAGTGCATCAATAATGGCTTTATGTTCCTGATAGGACTGCATAAGTCTCTCCTGTGACTGGATCAGATCGATTTTGACCAGTGAGAAATACTCCTGT
>CAYTIR010000050.1:14692-16662 GCA_964437955.1 uncultured Staphylococcaceae bacterium | reverse complement strand
TTATTCTATAGTAGATGATTTTTTGAATGTTACTATGCCGATTAGCTCTAAACACCTGATTGACAAGTATAACCTTGATATTTCATCAGCGACTGTAAGAAATGAAATGGCAAAGCTGGAAGCACATGGTTTTTTGACAAAGCCACACACTTCTGCAGGCCGTATACCTTCAAGAAAAGCATTGAGGCATTATATTGAAATGCTTACCGATCAATTGAGTGATGAATATGATACACAGGGATTAAAACTCAACCCCCGTGTTGCTGATGCTATGGAACACACACAAATGAGTCAGGCTCTGGCTGATTTTTTCAGCGGCATGACAAGTTATCTGACCCAGGTTTCGATGACTGAGGAAGATGAACTGGTGAAGGGACTCTATCTGACGCCCATAACAACATCTACCCTGCTTGTCATCATCGTTCTTGAATCAGGGACGATTAAAAAGATTCCGATTATCATGAGTGAGGACATTACCATTACGGATCTTGAAAAACTGGGCAATGAACTGAATTCGGTTGTTGTGAACCAGCCGCTCAGTAAGTTGGCGGTTAAGATGAGCGCCATGAACTCAAATGATCGGATCGATATTCTGAGGGCGGGAATCATCAATGGAGTAACAGATGGGATCAATGGACAGAAGTTGATCAGCGGCCGTTCTGGCTTCAATCATCTGATTCATCAGATAAACAAGGATACGAGCACCCTGCAGCTTCTATATAATGATATGGAAACAGATCAGTTGAACGAACTCATCGATCTGAATACAATTAACGGTGTTGATGTATACTTTGGAGATGAACTTAACAGAAATTATGATTCTATATCGGTAATTACCACAAACTTTGACATTTTTGGTCGAAGGGCAAATCTGATGATTATTGGTCCCGAAATCATGAGCTACAAGGAAGTCATTAGACTCTTGTACTCATTCAGGAACCAGGAACGTGAAAGGGAGTGACTGCAGTGGCAGAAAAGGAAAAGAATGAAGAAGTGATCCAGGATGAAAAAATCACACCTGATGAAGAGGTGGTTGATGCGTCGGCTGAGGAAGAGGGAACAGACCCTGTAACCGAAGAAGATGCAGGGGAAACGGATCCCAGGGATACAGAAATAGAATCCCTCAAAGAACAGGTGGAAGCAGAGGAAAACAAGTATTTGAAACTGCTTGCCGAATTTGAAAATTACAAGCGCCGTACCAAACAGGAAATTGACTTGAACAACAAGTACAAAGATCAGAACATCGCAGAGAGTCTTCTGCCGATTCTTGATAACCTGGAAAGGGCGTTGAAGATCGAAGGCGAGACCGAAGCTTTCAAATCACTCAGCAAAGGTGTGGAGATGGTCTATAATGATCTGGTCAACACACTGATGAGCCATGACATTAATGAAATCAAAGCGACAGATGAAGTATTCGATCCGAATTATCATCAGGCTGTAATGACAGAGCCTACTGATGGTGAACCGGGAATCATCATTGAAGAGTTCCAAAAAGGGTATATACTGAAAGATCGGGTTATCCGTGCAAGTATGGTTAAAGTCAGTGAATAATTTAAATTCATATAATTAATTGAACTAGTAATTAGGAGGAATTTTTTTATGAGTAAAGTAATAGGTATTGACCTCGGTACTACAAACTCAGTTGTATCTGTTCTGGAGGGTGGAGAACCAAAAGTAATCCAAAACCCTGAAGGGAACCGTACAACACCTTCTGTAGTATCCTTTAAAAATGGTGAAAAACAAGTAGGGGAAGTTGCTAAACGTCAGGCGATTACCAACCCTAATACAATCATGTCCATCAAAAGACATATGGGTACGGAATACAAGGAAGAGATCGAAGGTAAAGAATATACGCCTCAGGAAATTTCTGCAATGATTCTTCAGAACCTTAAAGAAACTGCAGAAAGCTATCTTGGAGAAAAAGTTTCCAAGGCAGTTGTTACTGTACCGGCCTACTTCAACGACTCTGA
>CAYTIR010000050.1:0-14682 GCA_964437955.1 uncultured Staphylococcaceae bacterium | reverse complement strand
CAGGCTACAAAAGACGCAGGGCGAATTGCCGGCCTTGAAGTGGAGCGTATCATCAACGAGCCGACTGCAGCAGCGCTTGCATACGGCCTTGATAACAAAGAATCAGAGGAGAAAGTGCTTGTATTCGACCTTGGCGGCGGTACATTCGACGTATCCATCCTTGAATTGGGAGACGGTGTATTCGAAGTTCTTTCTACAGCGGGCGACAACAGACTCGGCGGGGACGACTTTGATGATCTCATCATTGATTTCCTTGTTGAAACATTCCAAAAAGAGAACGGCATCGACCTTTCCAAAGACAAAATGGCAATGCAGCGTTTGAAAGATGCGGCTGAAAAAGCGAAGAAAGACCTTTCTGGTGTAACGACGACTCAAATTTCACTTCCGTTCATCTCAGCCGGGGAAGCAGGACCATTGCACCTTGAGACAACACTGTCCCGTGCAAAATTCGAAGAACTGACTCATAAACTTGTAGAACGTACTATGGGGCCAACGCGTCAGGCAATCAAGGATGCCGGTGTTGACAGGAATGATATTGATGAAGTTATCCTTGTCGGTGGTTCCACTCGTATTCCAGCAGTACAGGAAGCAATCAAAAAAGAAGTTGGCAAAGATCCTAACAAGAGTGTCAACCCGGATGAAGTTGTGGCTATGGGTGCTGCAATCCAGGGTGGTGTGCTTTCCGGAGATGTTCAGGATGTCGTCCTGCTCGACGTAACGCCACTGTCACTCGGTATTGAAACTATGGGCGGTGTTTCCACGGTTCTCATCGAAAGGAATACAACCATCCCTACAAGCAAGTCACAAGTATTCTCTACAGCGTCTGACAATCAGCCTGCTGTTGATATTCATGTGCTTCAGGGTGAGCGTCCGATGGCTCAGGACAATAAAACACTCGGCAGATTCCAGCTTACGGATATTCCGCCGGCACCAAGAGGCGTACCACAGATCGAAGTGACATTTGATATCGACAAAAACGGTATTGTAAATGTTACTGCCAAAGATCAGGGTACTGGCAAAGAGCAGAAGATCACTATCGAATCAAGCTCCAACCTTTCTGATGATGACATCGACAGAATGGTTAAAGAAGCAGAGGAAAATGCTGAAGCGGATAAAACGCGCCGTGAAGAAGTAGATCTTCGCAATGAAGCAGAACAGCTTGTATTCACTACAGATAAGACAGTTGAAGATCTTGGAGATAAAGTGGAGGCTGAAGAAAAAGAAAAAGCTGAAGCGGCAAAAGAAGAACTCAACAAAGCACTCGAAGGATCTGACTTGGAAGAAATCAAATCCAAAAAAGAGGCACTTGAAGAAATTGTACAAGGCATGTCCATGAAACTTTATGAACAGATGGCACAGGAGCAACAGGCTGCTGAGGGTGCAGCAGGCGCTGAAGCAGGCGGCGAGTCCGATGATGTTGTAGATGCTGATTTCAAAGAAGTGGACGAAGACGATAAGAAATAATATATGATATTGAATGATGATTGAAGAAAGTCAAAGCCAACAGCATTGGCTTTGGCTTTTTTAAATGATATAGTAAATAAGTTGGAGGCGATTGAATGGCGAAAAGAGACTACTATGATGTACTTGGAGTGGATAAGAATGCCTCTAAAGATGAGATTAAAAAAGCATATCGGAAACTCTCCAAAAAATATCATCCTGATATAAACAAAGAAGAAGGCGCAGATCAGAAGTTCAAAGAAGTGTCTGAAGCATATGAAACGTTAAGTGATGAAAATACCCGGGCTCAATACGACCGCTTTGGACATGAGGGCATGAATCAGCAGTTTGGCGGCGGCGGTGGATTTTCCGGCTCCGGCGGATTTGGCGGATTCGAAGATATATTCAGCTCATTCTTCGGAGGCGGCGGACGAATGGATCCGAACGCTCCAAGAAAAGGTGATGATCTTCAGTATACGATGACAGTTTCATTTGATGAAGCGGTCTTCGGTGTAACCAAAACAATCACAATTAAAAAAGAAGTAACCTGTGAAACATGTGACGGAAACGGTGCTAAACCAGGAACTTCCAAATCCACTTGTAAAATGTGTTCCGGCGCTGGTCGGGTTGCTGTAGAACAGAACACTCCATTCGGCAGGATACAGACAGAGCGTACATGTCCGACATGTAATGGCTCCGGTGAAGAAATCGAAGATCCATGTAATAATTGTAAAGGTGCGGGCACCGTCACTAAAGATGTCCATATTGAAGTAACAGTTCCAGAAGGTGTCGACAATGGTCAGCAGATTCGTCTGCAGGGGAAAGGTGAACCTGGTGTAAACGGTGGACCGGCCGGTGATCTTTATATTGTTTTCCGTGTTAAACCAGACAGTAAGTTTACACGTGATGCGGATGATATCCACTTTGAATTACCAATTTCCTTTGCCCAGGCAGCGCTTGGGGATGAAGTCAAAGTACCAACAATCAATTCTGAGGTTGTGTTAACAATTCCTGCGGGCACACAGTCCGGTAAACGTTTCCGCCTGAAAGAAAAAGGTGTTAAAAATGTTCATGGATATGGCTATGGTGATCAGTTTGTTACAATCAAGGTCGTAACACCTTCCAAACTTTCTGATAAAGAAGCAGACCTCTTCAGACAGCTTGCTGAACATGGTGGAGAAGAAATAAATGAACAAAATGAAAATTTCTTTGATAAAACAAGACGATTTTTTAAGGGTGACTAATTATGAAATGGCATGAAGTTTCAATTAGCACGACCAAAAGCAATGAAGACTCTTTTTCTTTATTTCTGAATGAAATTGCAAAAGGGATTTCTGTTGAACATTCTTTGGAATTATTAAAGGAAAATGTAGAGGATTTTGATGAAAAATACCGTCTTGATCCGTCTTCTCTGCCGCAAAGGGATATCCGTATCCTTGTTTACTTTGATGAGACAGAAGATATTGAAGATAAAATGTCGCTTATTGACACGTTCCTCAGAGATACTGAATTGGATAGTAAGAAAGACATTCTCATTGAAAGAAGAATGATTGATGAGGAAGACTGGGAAAATGAATGGAAGAAATATTTCCACAGTTTCAGAGTCTCTGAAAACTTTGTCATTGTACCATCATGGGAAATGGATGATTATGAATTCGATAAAAATGATAAACTGATAAAATTGGACCCAGGTATGGCATTTGGTACAGGAGATCATCCGACGACCAGCATGTGTCTTAAATTCATAGAACGTGTAGTGGAACCGAAACACAAGATCATCGATGTAGGTACAGGCTCGGGCATCCTGACAATTGGGGCACATCTCATGGGTGCAAGGAATCTGAAAGCGACAGATATAGATGAATTATCATTAAAAGTCGCGAGGGAGAATTTTGAACTTAATGAATGTGATGCGGATGTTACCGTGGAAACAGGGGATCTCCTCACTTCCGAGGAAGAACAGTATGACATCGTGATCGCTAATATTTTGGCCCACATCATCGATAAGATGATTGATGATGCATTTGAAACGCTGAAATTCGGTGGCATCTTCATCGCTTCGGGTATCATTACCAAGCGCCGTGATGACATCATCAAGCATATGGAGCAGGCAGGGTTCGAGATTGTCGAAGTGCTCGAGGACAGTGGCTGGGTGAGTATCATGGCCAAGAAGGCGTGATAATATGCAAAGATATTTTACTGAAGAAAGACTTGCAATCGGTAAGGAATATGATTCGGAGGCAGACACGCACCATATGAAAAATGTCATGCGGTTCCGTGACGGACAGGAATTTCATATGGTAGACGGAACCAATTCTGCCTTCTTATGTGAAGTGGTAGATGTGGATTCCAAAGTCCATTTCAAAGTGATGTCGGAAATCGATGAATCCCCTGAACTTCCTGTCAAAGTGAGGGTCTTCTGCCCTTTATTAAAGGGTGAGAAATTTGAATGGATGATTCAAAAATCTACAGAATTGGGTGCTTTTGATTTCTGTATCTTTGATGCAGACCGTAGCATAGTGAAGCTTGATGATAAAAAGCGTATGAAGCGTCTGGAAAGATATGAAAAAGTGATCAAGGAAGCAGGAGAACAGAGTCGCCGCAACATTATTCCTGAGATCCAGTTTGACAAAAAACTGCAAGACATTGATTTCGAAGAATATGATGCTGTGATGTTTGCATACGAAGGGAATGTGAATAATCCTGCGACAAGCATGAACCAAACACTTGAAGGACTGAAACAGGGCAGCAGTATTGCTTTTGTATTCGGCCCGGAAGGCGGCTTCAGTGATGACGAAGTTACATTGATGGAGAAATTTCATTCCATCCGCCTCGGTTCACGTATTCTACGCGCAGAAACTGCTCCATTATATATTCTATCAGCCGTCAGCTATATATTTGAACAGCCCGCAGCTCATTGAAGAATGATGCGGGCTGTGCTATTATGTTCAGAAGATGAAATCATCAAATACATTAGGAAAGATCTGATTATATGAACGATAAAACGATCGCATTTCACACTTTAGGGTGTAAAGTGAATCATTATGAAACAGAAGCAATGTGGCAGATTTTCAAAGACGATGGATACAGCCGTGTTGATTTTGATCAGAATGCGGATGTTTTTGTGATCAATACATGCACAGTGACTAATACAGGTGATAAGAAAAGCCGGCAGGTCATAAGGCGTGCCATCAGGAAGAACCCCGATGCCGTCGTCTGTGTGACAGGATGTTATGCACAGACTGCTCCAAAAGACATCATGGATATACCGGGAGTCGATATTATTATCGGTACAGAGGACCGTGATAAACTACTTGGATATGTGGATCAATATCATAAGGAACGTCAGCCGATCAATGGCGTGAAAAACATTATGAAGAAGCGTACATATGAAGAAATGGATGTACCTTATTTTACAGATCGTACGCGGGCTACACTGAAAATCCAGGAAGGATGCAATAATTTCTGTACTTTCTGCATTATTCCATGGGCACGTGGCCTAATGCGGTCCCGCGACCCTGAGAAGGTAGTCGAACAGGCTGCCCAACTGGTGGATCAGGGATATAAAGAAATTGTCCTGACAGGTATCCATACTGGCGGATATGGCGAAGATCTGAAAGATTACAACCTTGCTCAGCTGCTCCGTGACCTGGAGGAAGTGGATGGTTTGAACCGTCTTAGAATCTCAAGCATAGAAGCGAGCCAGTTGACTGATGAGGTCATAGACGTAATTAATGACTCAAACAAAATCGTACGTCATCTCCACATTCCAATCCAGTCCGGTAGTGATACTGTGTTAAAACGTATGCGCAGAAAGTATACGATGGAATTTTTTGAATCCCGTATCATCAAACTTAAGGAAATTATGCCGAACGTAGCGATTACGAGCGATGTGATTGTAGGTTTTCCAGGAGAAACAGAAGAAGAATTCATGGAAACTTATGATTTTATCAATAAACACCATTTCTCTGAATTACACGTATTCCCTTACTCTATACGGACAGGAACGCCTGCAGCAAGAATGACAGACCAGGTTGATGAAAATATTAAAAGCGAACGAGTACACCGACTCATTGAACTGTCAAATTCACTGGCTGAAAAATATGCAGATATGTTTAAAGATGACGTTCTGGAAATTATCCCTGAAGAAGAGAAAGACGGTAAACTGATTGGCCATTCCGATAATTACCTGAAAGTTGAGGTAGAAGGTGATTCTTCTCTTACCGGTGAACTTGTTAAAGTTAAAATTACGGAGCCAGGTTATCCAGTAAGCAAGGGCGAGGTTGTAAAGGTACTTGAAAAACCTATGGTTAAAGCATATGCATATCTCGAGCGTACAATCTGATGTAAGTGAGTAAACTTTATTGTATAATTGTATAAGAAAGCTTGAAAGGCTTCAGTTATGAAATCGGAGGAAATAGATATGGAACTATCGAAATATATCGATCATACATTATTAAAACCTGAAACGACTCAGGACCAGATTTTCGAGCTCTGTAAAGAAGCAATGGAACACAATTTTTTCAGTGTATGCATTAGTCCTGTATGGGTCGCAACAGCAAAAGAGATATTAAAAGACAGCGATGTTAAGGTTTGTACAGTCGTTGGCTTTCCAAGCGGTGCTGTCACTTCAGAAGTAAAGGCTTTCGAAACCATGAATGCTATACAGAACGGTGCAGATGAAGTGGATATGGTCATCCATATCGGTGCATTGAAATCAGGCAATGAAGATTATGTATTCAATGACATCAAAGCTGTTTGTGATGCTGCAGGACAGGACACACTCGTAAAAGTGATTATTGAAACTGCACAGCTTGACAGTGATGAGATTGTAAAAGCATGTGAAATCAGCAAGAAATGCGGTGCTGATTTCGTCAAGACATCTACAGGATTCAATGGAGAAGGTGCCAAAGTTGAAGATGTAACATTAATGCGTCTCACTGTTGGTGAAGAAATGGGTGTCAAAGCAAGTGGCGGTGTCAGATCATATGAAGATGCCAAAGCGATGATTGAAAGTGGGGCAACACGTATAGGAGCATCAAGTGGAATCGCTATAGTACAGGGCGGAGTAAGTGACAGCGACTACTAATTTTTCGGTTGACCAGTTTTTATCATTGTATTATAATGTGTGAGTACATAGTATAATACTGTGTAAACCAGATAGGCTTTTGTTTATTCGGAGGGAGGGAAAACCATGTCTAAAACAGTTGTTAAAAAGAACGAACCAATTGAAGACGCGTTGCGCCGTTTCAAGCGTACAGTTTCAAAAAGCGGTACAATCCAGGAAGCTCGTAAAAGAGAATTTTACGAAAAACCAAGTGTAAAACGCAAAAAGAAATCTGAAGCTGCCCGTAAGCGCAAATTCAAGTAATCCGGCTCCCTCGGATAAATCTTTATACAGAAGACAGCATATTCATATGCTGTCTTTTTTTAATAATTTAATTTATCATTCTATTGATGTATAATGAAAGTAATGGAGGGGATTCTAGTGGCAGTTATTCCAACATTCATACATACATTTATGTTCGGGAGTATTTTAGCAGACTTCAGGGATGTCGTAACCGTGCCATGGGTCGCCTTTATTTTACTAGCTGTTTTCTTCCTGGGAATCATCTATCAGTTGTTTTCAGAACATGTCAGTATTATTGGAATAATATCCATTATTTCAATAATTGTCTTTTACTCGGGCCACCTGCTGATTAGTGACTACAGCGGAATGTCACTTATATTGTTCATAATTGGAACCATATTCATCATCGTCGAATTTTTTGTCATAGGGGCAATTCTGGGTATTTTAGGCAGTATCATGCTTCTTACCAGTATTTTACTAGTAGGTAATAATATAGCCTTGTTCAGCCTGTTTCTGCTGGCCATCGCTATATTAGCATTAATTGAGTGGGTGATATTTGTGAAATTCAAAAAGAGAAAAATTCCGTTTCTCAATAAGTTTATACTCACGGATGCAACAGACGCTGAATCAGGCTATACTTCGTTTGACGATCGTTCTTATCTTGTAGATGAACACGCTGTCACAGCGACGCCTCTGCGGCCATCCGGTATTATCCGTTATGGTGATGATCGAATCGATGCAGTGGCGGAACGTTCGTTTATAGAAAGCGGAATTGAAGTGAAGATCATACATGTTGAAGGAACACGTGTAGTTGTACGTCCACTGGAAGAATAAAACAAACTAAAGGAGAGTTGAGCATGAATTTGTTCTTTATCACAGGATCAGGGCTGATGATTATATTCCTTATCATCATTGCCTTTATCGTTATTTCGTTCCTCCTGTCATTTGTACCGATTGGCCTTTGGATTTCAGCCATCGCCGCAGGAGTCAATGTGGGAATCTTCTCCCTTGTGGGGATGAGACTGAGGCGTGTTAAGCCAAAACGCGTGATTGAGCCAATGATAAAAGCTCATAAAGCAGGACTTAAAGTTACTACAAACCAACTTGAATCACACTTCCTGGCCGGAGGTAATGTAGACCGCGTTGTAGATGCCCTGATTGCAGCCCAACGCGCAAATATCAACCTTACATTTGAAAGATGTGCAGCAATTGATCTTGCGGGCCGTGATGTACTTGAAGCGGTTCAGATGAGTGTCAATCCAAAAGTGATTGAAACGCCATTCATTAATGGTGTAGCAATGGATGGTATTGAAGTAAAAGCAAAGTCACGCATTACAGTACGCGCGAATATTGAAAGACTCGTCGGTGGTGCGGGTGAGGATACAATCGTTGCCCGTGTAGGTGAAGGTATCGTTTCAACAATAGGTTCTTCTGAAAAACACACTAAAGTTTTAGAGAACCCCGACATGATTTCCCAAACTGTTCTGGCAAAAGGCCTGGATTCAGGTACTGCATTTGAGATTCTTTCCATTGATATCGCGGATGTGGATATCGGTAAGAACATCGGTGCCGACCTTCAGACTGAACAGGCTGTTGCTGATAAAAATATTGCACAGGCTAAGGCTGAAGAACGACGTGCAATGGCTGTAGCACAGGAGCAGGAAATGAAAGCCCGCGTACAGGAAATGAGAGCTAAAGTTGTTGAAGCTGAATCCAAAGTACCACTTGCATTCGCACATGCGCTTGAAAATGGCAATATTGGAGTTTCCGATTACTACAATTTGAAAAACGTCGAGGCAGATACCAGCATGAGAGATTCAATCAATAAGATGACAGATCCAACTCGTTATAATGATGAAGACGAATAGGTCGTGATATTATGGAATTACTGCCTCTTCTTATCTTTTTAGCCGGCATAGTGTACTCAGCTATCGCCAGTCAGAAAGATAAAGGTAAAAAGGAAAAGAGGAACATTGATCCTGGTAAGCTTAACAATCCTTCCAAGACGAACAGACGACAGACTGGAAGTAATAAGCAAGATGCTTCTAAAGGTTTTTTTGAACAGGTGAAAAGTGAGATTGAACGTTCATTCGGTACTTTTGACGAAAATGCTGATAAAGTGCCTGGGCAAGGTCAGCAGCAGAGACAGTCAGGAAGCTCCTCTCAGGAGAGGCCGCAGTATAAAAGGGCTGAAAGACAGAGTTCATCAAGGCCATCTGTAGAACGTTCATTTGGCAGATCATTTGAAGAAAAAGCGAGCGAGTCCAAAACCGGCAGGAAAGTTATGGACTATTACGAGGATAAGACTCAAACAGACCGCTCCAAGCACAAAGAACGGGCTCAAAGAGCTAAGGATTCTGTTTTTACCGAAGGCTTCAGCCGTTCTGATGCTGAAAAGCGTGTAAAGGGCATTGGCCGTGAGTCAGTAGAACTTTCAAGGTATTCACTTGAGGCAGATGATCTATCTAAATCATCTGCAGAGTCATCCGCAGCACAAAAAGAAAGACGCGCAGCTGCACTTGAAAAAGGAGATTTTTCATTTGACCGTAAAGCGGTCCTCAATGGAATCATATTTTCTGAGATTCTTGGCAAACCGCGTTCTAAAAGATAACGTCAGCATACGCTGGCGTTTTTATTTTGATCTACATTGATTGAATATGATTAATTGTGATTGACTTTGATTGTAATTAACGATATATTTAAAACGGTGATGGTATGATAATAAATCAGAGATATGAAAAAATCATGGAATACTTAAATAGTGAGGGGACCGGTTCTGTTAACGATCTGGTGGAAGTAACAAACAGTAGTACAGCAACTATACGCAGGGATTTGACATACCTGGAGTCAAAAGGATTTTTAAAAAGAATCCATGGTGGAGCGGTGCTGGACCAAATGGAGCATGAAGAAAATTATAGTGATAAATCAGTTAAAAATTTAACTCAAAAACTTAAAATCGCTCAAAAAGCTGCAAAAATTATTGAAGATGGAGATACTATATTTATCGATGCAGGGACAACTACATATGAGATGATGCCGTTTATAAAAGCATCGAACATTACTGTCGTGACAAACAGTATAACGTTAATCGATCAACTTGTCAGAAATGGGCACAATACTTATGTTTTAGGCGGCCGTGTAAAGCCGACTACAAAAGCTGTCATCGGCCATGAGGTAGTTGATAAGTTGAGAAAACTCTCATTTGATAAGTGTTTTGTAGGTGTGAATGCCATTGATTTAAATCATGGTTATTCAACTCCTGAGGAAGAAGAAGCATATATAAAGAGGACTGTAGTTGAGCAAGCGAGAAGGGCGTTTGTACTTGCTGACAGCTCAAAATTTGACAGGAGTTCTTTTGTTAAGTTTGCTGAGTTGGAAGATGCGACGATTATAACTGAAGTCAGCAGACATCCCTTTTTTGAAAAAGCAAGGGATAGGACAAATATCATAGGTGGTGATGGCTTTGATCTATACAGTGACATTTAATCCATCAGTCGATTATGTTGTGAGACTTGAAGATGTGGAAGTCGGTGGGTTAAACCGGACTGGTGATACAGAGAAATATGCCGGCGGAAAAGGCATCAATGTTTCAAGAGTATTAAAACAGCTTGGCTCCGAGTCAACAGCGTTGGGTTTCTGCGGCGGTTTTACAGGTCAATTTATAAAAGGAACTTTAGATTCACAAGGAATAACCCACAATTTTATTGATATTGAAGAAGATACAAGAATTAATATCAAACTTAAAACAGCAGCAGAAACAGAAATCAATGCAGCCGGTCCGAAGATTACAGATGAAAATATTGAGTCTTTAAAAGCTCAGTTGCTTAATCTTACGGAAGATGACCACGTCGTATTCGCTGGCAGTGTGCCCAAAGGGCATAATCATCTTTATAAGGAATTGGCTCAGATTTTAAATACTAATCATGTTCCCTTCACGATAGATGCAGAAGAAGAGAAACTCACTTCGACACTTCAGTACAGACCTTATCTTATAAAACCAAACTTGTTTGAACTCGAAAGTATTTCGGGACGGTCGCTGAATAACGACAAAGAAATCGTGGAAACTGCCGAAGCACTTCTAAATCAGGGAGCCCAGAATATTTTAGTCACATTGGGTGGAGAAGGAGCAATTTTCGTAAATTCAAAACAGCAGTTCCGTATACCATCACCTGAAGGTGAGCTGCGGAATTCTGTAGGCGCCGGTGATTCCACTGTTGCGGGATTTATAAGTAAACGGGGAAAATCAGTGGAAGAGCAGATACGTTATGCAATAGCATGCGGCAGTGCGACTGCATTCAGTGATGATCTTGCCCGAATCAAAGAAATTGAGGCTTTGTTACCACATATAGAAATGAATCTTATAAAAGAGGTGAAATAATGAGGATAACAGAAATTTTGACTGCAGATACAATTAGTATGGATGTCAGGTCGAATAATAAGGATACTGTCATCAGAGAGCTCAGCGAGGGCCTTTATAAAGCTGAACGTATAACAGATATTGATAAATTTGAAGCAGCGATTCATAAAAGGGAAGCACAGAGTACTACAGGTGTCGGTGACGGTGTCGCTATTCCCCATGCTCAAACACCGGAGGTCACGAGACCTGCCATCATGTTTGGAAGAAGTAAAGAAGGAATCGATTATGATTCGATGGATGGACAGCCGGCATATTTATTTTTCATGATTGCAGCGCCTGAAGGTCAGGCGACAACACACCTTGATGCATTAGCTAAACTTTCAACCATTTTGATGAATGGTGAAGCGAGAGAAAAACTGATGGCAGCAAATTCGGAAGAGGAAATAATTCAGACCATCGATTTTTATGATGAGTCTGAACCGACCGAGGAAACAGCACCAGAAGAAACTACGAATAATCCATTTCTAGTGGCTGTCACAGCCTGTCCTACAGGAATTGCTCATACTTATATGGCAGCAGATGCCATCAAAAAGAAAGCGGCGGAACTCGGCTATGATATAAAAGTCGAAACAAATGGCTCGGCCGGTGTGAAAAATGCTTTGACAACAGAAGACATCGAGCGGGCAAAAGGTGTTATCGTTGCAGCAGATACAAATGTAGAAATGGCTCGTTTTGACGGTAAGCCTGTCATTGAAGCCCCTGTTGCTGATGGAATAAAGCGTCCTGGAGAGCTGATTAATGAATCACTCGATACTGAAAGACCGAAATATTCTGCGGGGAATAATAAGCAGACAACTGAAAATAAAGACGGTTCTTCAAAAGGTAAGTCTTCCATATACAAACACTTGATGAACGGTGTTTCCAATATGCTGCCATTTGTGGTTGCAGGGGGGATATTGATCGCAGTCAGCTTTATGTTCGGTATACACTCAGCAAATCCTGAACATGCAGAATATAATCCTCTTGCTGAGATGATTAATTTTATCGGCACGAATGCTTTTGAGTTGATGATACCAATACTTGCTGGTTTCATCGCGATGAGTATCGCTGACAGACCTGGACTTGCGCCTGGTATGGTCGGTGGTCTGATGGCGGCAACGATGGGATCCGGTTTCCTTGGTGGTTTAATTGCCGGCTTCCTTGCAGGTTATCTGATGGTCGGTATCAAAAAGGTACTCGAAAGTCTTCCGCAAGTACTGGACGGATTGAAACCGGTACTGTTGTATCCCTTGCTCGGTGTATTCTTGACGGGATTGATAATGTACTACCTCGTTGATCCTCCGGCAACAGCATTGAATGAATGGATGAATACAACACTAGGAAACATGAGCGGTGGCAATATTGTATTGCTTGGTGCAATCGTCGGCGGAATGATGGCTGTTGATATGGGCGGGCCTGTCAACAAGGCTGCTTATGCATTTGGCATTGCAGCACTCTCGGCAGGTAATCCTGAGCCGATTACAGCAGCTATGATAGGAGGAATGGTACCACCACTTGCAATCGCTTTTGCAACGATGGTGTTCAGGAATAGATTCACAGAGGTTGAAAGGTCTTCAGGACCGACAAATCTTATCATGGGTGCATCATTCATAACGGAAGGGGCCATACCGTTCGCTGCAGCCGATCCAATCAGGGTCATCCCTGCCATGATTGCAGGCTCTGCGACAGCAGGGGCACTCGCTATGGCATTTGCCACTTCAATCAATGCGCCGCACGGCGGATTATTTGTTGCGCTGACGATTGGTGAGGGCAGGTTGATGTTCCTCCTAGCCTTGCTGGCTGGATCAATACTTGCAGGTCTGATTCTTGTTTTCCTGAAAAAACCAGTAAATAGCAACTAAACTCAAAAAGCCGGATGACAGTCATTTTTGATTTGACCCCCTCTAGGTTTACAGATGAAATAAAACATCTGTAAACCTAGAGGGGGTCCTTTTATGACTGGCAGATATTTTTTGCCCGAAGAGAAACTGGAAATCATTCAAGCGTTAATACAAGGCGTCAGTCCAAGCCATCTAGCTGCAAACTATCAAATCCATGTTGAGACACTCAGAGAATGGCGGAAAAAGTATGAGAAATATGGGGCTGAGGGATTAAAGAAACGAAAGAAACATCGCACCTACACCCGCGCGGTCAAAGAAAGTCGGACGATCAGTTGACTGAAACAGAACGATTGAACAGAGAAATCTCTATGCTTAAAGCAGATAAGCGAAAGCTGGCGGTTGAAAATGCCCTTTTAAAAAAGTTGGAAGAACTCGAGAGGAATTAAAATATAGCCGGGTTCACAGTCAAATACTTCACACTGCCATCACCGCACTGCATAATGAAGGCTATTCCATCTCTGAATTATGTCATACGGCAGGTATCTCCAGACAAGCGTATTATCAGTATCTGAAACGCCCCGTGTCAAACAATGAAGCAGAAAATGACCGGGTGGCCAGTAAGATTGCCGAAATCTATGTCGACACAGAACGCATATATGGGTATCGTCAAATGTGCTATGAAATCAACAAAGCCCTCGAGCCGTGCTACAACAGGAAACGCATCTATCGACTGATGACCCGGATGGGTTTGAAATCCGTGACACGGATAAAAAAGCAGCAATATGTCCCACACACACCGCAGCAGGTCGCTGAAAATGTGTTGAACAGAGATTTTCATGCGGACCATGTGAATGAGAAATGGCTCACCGATGTCACTGAGTTTAAAGCGATGAACGGAGAGAAAGCCTACTTGAGCGCCATCATTGACCTGTATGATAACAGTATCGTCGCCTACAAGTTTGGCCGATCAAACAATAATCAGCTCGTGTTTGATACGTTTAACGCCGCGATTCACACACACCCTGATGCCACCCCGTTGGTCCACAGTGACCGCGGCTTTCAGTACACATCCTACGGTTTCAAGAAGATTATGGATGCCCAGCAGATCAAACAAAGCATGTCCCGTGTCGGAAAATGCATCGATAACGGGCCGATGGAAGCATTCTGGGGAAAAATAAAAGCGGAACGGTTCCATCTCAAACGCAAACAGAAGTATTATGAGGATTACCAAACGATTATCGCAGATATTACACACTATATTGAGTTTTGCAATCACCGCAGACCGCAACACAAATTCAAAGGGCGCAGCCCACTGGAATTTAGAGCGTTAGCGGCATAAAAAACTCCAGAGAATCTAGATTCTCTGGAGGAAAAAGTTTATTTTATTTCTTCTGTAAACTTGGTTGGGTTCAGATCATTTTCTGTCTTCCGGCTTTTTATTTGAAAATAAGATTTTTAAATATTAACACTTAAAGATCGTGTGCTTACTTCCAGGATGTTGAGTATTATACATTCATAAAAGATGTAATATCATTGTTCAAGAAAATCGTTTAGGAACTGCCTGTCCTCAAGGCCGAGGATATCCACTCCGAATTGAAAAAGGAGTGATATACCCATCGTCCACATGATAACGCTGAGAGTTACCCACCAGAAAG
>CAYTIR010000049.1:0-17299 GCA_964437955.1 uncultured Staphylococcaceae bacterium | reverse complement strand
ACCGCCGACCCTCTGCTTGTAAGGCAGATGCTCTCCCAGCTGAGCTAATTCTCCTGTAAGGCTTATTAATAACGTCGACTTTTATATAATATACTATAACAGCTCATAAAGTCAATACAACCTTAACAAAAATTTAATATAAAGAGTAAATTCACCCTAATTATTTTAAATGACGTATAATTCCAGTCACCAGAAGGCAATCCTTCGTTATTTTATCATTTTATGCCGGCAGTTTCCAGCTGTCAGAAAAAAAAATTCAGGCACCCGACATTTGTCTGGTGCCTGAATCTTATCTGTATGCATTTTCAATTTGGAACAGAACAGTTCTTTGCTGAAAGAAATGCAGTCCAATTATTTCATTCTCATATACGGGAACAACAGTACATCCCTGATCGATGCGGAATCTGTCAGCAGCATCACCAGGCGGTCGATACCGATACCGAGCCCGCCTGTTGGCGGCATGCCGTATTCCAGTGCTTCCAGGAAGTCTTCATCCATTTCATGGGCTTCGTCGTTACCTGCTTCTTTTTCAGCCACCTGTGCTTCGAAACGCTTCCTCTGATCGATAGGGTCGTTGAGCTCGGTAAACGCATTGGCATGTTCACGGCCGACGATGAAGAGTTCGAAACGGTCTGTAAACCTCGGGTCTTCCGGGTTCTGTTTCGCAAGCGGTGAAATCTCAATCGGATGTCCGAATACGAACGTCGGCTGGATCAGAGTCTCTTCCACTTTCTGCTCGAAGAACTCATTCAGGATATGGCCGTACGCCATCGTGGACTGAACTTCAACACCATGCTCCTTGGCAAGTGCATGCGCTTCTTCATCCGTTTTCACTTCATAGAAGTCGACACCCGTCTTCTCCTTGACCGCATCCACCATATGCACGCGTTTCCACTTTGGTGAGAGGTCAATCTGCTCGCCGTCATATTCGACGACCATCGAACCTGTCACATGGTCTGCAATGTGTGCCACCATTTCCTCTGTAAGGTCCATGATGTCATGGAAATCTGCATACGCCTCGTAAAGCTCGATCATTGTAAACTCAGGGTTGTGCCTTGTGGAAATCCCTTCGTTTCTGAATACGCGGCCGATTTCATATACTTTCTCAAGTCCGCCGACAATCAGGCGCTTCAGATGGAGCTCAATCGCAATACGCATGAACAATTCCATATCAAGCGCGTTATGATGCGTAACGAAAGGACGAGCCTGTGCACCGCCTGCAATCGTATGCATCATCGGTGTTTCCACTTCAAGGAAGCCGCGCTGATTGAGGTAATTGCGCATCTCCTGGATGATGAGACTGCGTTTGATGAAAGTCCCTTTGGAATCTTCACTGGTGATCAGGTCCAGATAACGTTTACGATAGCGTTCCTCAACATCTTTGAGACCATGATATTTATCCGGAAGTGGTCTGAGGGCCTTAGTCAGTGATTTGAATTCCTTGGCTTTTACAGAAAGCTCTCCTGTGTTCGTTTTGAACATGACACCTTTGACACCGACGATATCACCAAGGTCCGCCTGTTTCCATATATCAAAAGCTTCTTCACCAATCTGATCCTTACGGACATAAATCTGGATCTGGCCGTTAATATCCTGGATATGCGCAAATCCCGCCTTGCCTTTACCACGCTTGGTCATCAGACGACCGGCAATGACTGTATCTGACTCTTCCTCTTTCTCTGCCAGCTCTTCTTTTGTGAACTGGTCCCAATCCGCTGTAAGCTGATCCGTATATGCTGTCCGTTCAAATTTCTCACCAAATGGATCGATTCCTAGATCGATCAACTGTTGCATCTTTTCACGTCTGACCGCTAACTGGTCATTCAGTTCTTCGCTCACGTATCTCTCTCCTATACTGTCATTTGTTTTTTATTTTCATGCTGCTCCTCGATGAAGCTGTCAATGATGCTGACGAGTGCTTCGCGAGTCTCCGCCTGGTTGATCTGCTTGCGCATATTGCCATTGCCTTTTATGCCTTTTAAATACCAAGAGGCATGCTTCCGCATTTCCATGATGGCCACCTTCTCACCTTTAAGATGGATGAGGCGATCCATATGAAGCTTGAGTATTTCCATTTTCTCTTCCATTTCGGGCTCGCCGAGGAGTTCGCCTGTCTCCAGGTAATGGACCGTCCTGTAGATCATCCATGGATTGCCCAACGCCTCCCGGCCGATCATGACCGCATCGACCCCTGTTTCTTCAAGCATCTTTTCAGCCAGTTCGGGAGATGCCACATCCCCGTTGCCGATGACCGGGATATTGACAGCCTCTTTGACCTGTCTGATGATATCCCAGTCCGCCTCGCCTTCATACATCTGTTCTCTCGTGCGACCGTGCATACTGATTGCAGCAGCACCGGCACGCTCCGCCATTCTTGCATTCTCCACTGCGTAGATATGCTCACTGTCCCAGCCGATACGCATCTTCACCGTCACCGGCTTCGATACATTTTCGACTACGGCGCTCACCATATCATAAATCTTTTCCGGATCGAGCAGCCAGCGTGCGCCTGCTTCACAGCGGATGATTTTAGATACCGGACACCCCATATTGATATCGATGATATCCGCCGTAGTATTCTGATCGACATACTTCGCCGCTTCGACAAGCGTCTCCTTCTCACCGCCAAAAATCTGGAGGGACAGCGGACGTTCATTCTCATCGATGTACAGCATGCGTTTTGTTCTTTCATTGCCGAATAAAAGAGCTTTGTCACTGATCATTTCAGCGCATACCAGACCGGCTCCGAATTCTTTGACAGTCAACCTGAACGCCGCATTGCTGACGCCTGCCATAGGCGCCAATATCACGCGATTTTCGATTTCCACATCTCCGATTTTAAACATGCTTCTCACCGGCTTCCAATTCTTCCTTCAACGTCTGTACCGTCTTGCCGAGTCCGGGATGCACCCGTCCACCTGCAATTTCAGACAATGGATTCAGAACGAAGGCGCGTTTGTGCATTTCTGAATGCGGAATGCTCAGGTCATCCAGTGAAAGTTCCAAATCCTCATACAGCAATATATCAATATCAATCGTACGTGGACCCCAGACTTCTTTGCGCACCCTTCCCAGCTCGTGTTCTATCGTCAGTACACTCTCAAGCAGCTCCAAAGGTGAAATACGCGTTTCAATCTCTATGCACATGTTGATGAAGTCCGGCTGATCCGTCTTTCCATACGGCTCTGTTTCATGCAGTGACGAACGGTTCGTCACACTGATTTCATTGTGTTCATCGAGCCTGCGGACGGCAGAATCGAGGGTTTCCCTACGATTTCCCAGGTTGCTCCCGAGACCCAAATATGCAACTGCCATTATTCTTCCCGCTTTCTATTCAATGTAATGCTCACATTATCATAATTACCCTCAATTGGAGGGTTTGGTTTCGTTATTGTCACTTCCGTCTTTATTATTTTATCATATCGGTCAAATAGGGCGGCCGACACTTTTTCCGCCAGATGTTCAATCAGATTCACCGGCGCACCCTTGATGATTTCCTCGACCAATGCATAGGCTTCCCCGTAGTGGACAGTCTGTTCCAGTTCATCATTTTTTGAAGCCTCTTGCAAATCCAGATACATGACAACATCCGTTATGAAAAACTGGCCGAGTACACGTTCAGCATCCAATGCACCATGATATGCATATGTTTTGATACCATTTATTTTGATGTTATCCATTGAGGTCCCCCTTGAGCCTGACGTAGGCATCCGACAATTTGCGGTTCAATCCGACGTTATGGACCCGCACTGCAGCAACACCTTTGTCGATGCCGTGGACAGTTGTTGCCGCTGTCGCTTCGTCACGCTCGGCGGCAGGTACTTCAACCTCCATCAGTTCTTTGATCATCCGTTTACGACTCGTCCCCAGCAGCACAGGATATCCGACTGCCACCAATTCGTCAAGACGCCTCATGACTTCGAGCTCTTCCTCCCGGGACTTCACAAATCCTATGCCTGGGTCCAGCCAGATATTCTCTTCTTTGACTCCATGGGATTTGGCGAGCGCTGCTGATTCCAAAAGCTCTTGGATCATATCCTCCACTACATCACCGTATTTTGCATGATTATTGTTATGCATCAGGAATATCGGGACGTCGAAGTCACGCGCTGCATCGAGAATCGTTTCATCGTATGTTCCGCGCCACTGGTCGTTGATCATCGTCGCACCCGCGGCGAGTGCCTTACGTGCAACAGGACCTCGGAAAGTGTCGATGGATATCTCCGGGCCAAAATCCCGTATCGCCTGAATTACAGGGACGACACGCTCGATTTCCTCCAATTCGGTGATTTCCGTATACCCGGGCCGTTCCGTATACCCGGGCCGTGTAGAATAGCCCCCGACATCAATGATGTCCACACCCTCGTCCACCATTCTGCGTGCATGCGCCACCGCATCCTCCACTGAGTCATACTTCCCCCCGTCGCTGAATGAATCCGGCGTAACATTCAGTATGCCCATAATTTTGAGCCGCTCCATACTATCATCCTCTATTCCATAATAATAGACATATTATAACACGACTCACGGGTGAAATATAATGGCTGATATTAAAAATAAGATACCATATCCCGCTCGGGGCATGGCATCTTACTTATGGACCGATCTTATTTTTAGTCTTCAAAGTTGAACAGTGGTGTGGAAAGGTACCTTTCACCATTGGACGGCAATACTGTAATGACATTCTTGCCTTTCCCCAATTTTTTAGCTATCTGTATGGATGCTTCAACTGCCGCTCCTGAAGAAATACCACCGAGAATACCTTCTTTTGCTGCGAGTTCACGCGCTCTCTCCATGGCCGCTTCGTTACCTACTGTAACGACTTCATCGTAGATATCCGTGTCGAGTGTTCCAGGAACGAATCCGGCTCCGAGTCCCTGAAGCTTATGCGGTCCCGGTTCACCGCCGCTGAGTATTGCTGAATCTTCCGGTTCCAGTGCATATATCCTGACTTCAGGATGTGCTTCTTTCAACACTTTTCCTGCACCGGAAATCGTTCCGCCTGTACCAATGCCGGAAACGAATCCGTCAACGGTCAGACCTTCAGTCTGTTCCACAAGCTCTCTGCCCGTCGTTTTGGCATGGATTTCCGGATTCGCCATGTTTTCAAACTGCTGGGGCATGAAATAACCGTTCTTTTCTACAAGCTCTTCCGCCTTTTTGATTGCGCCTTTCATGCCTTCGGCACCCGGTGTCAGAATCAATTCCGCTCCATATGCCTTGAGCAGGTTACGGCGCTCTTTACTCATCGTATCCGGCATGACGAGCATTGTTTTGTATCCTTTGCTGGCTGCTACCATAGCGAGACCGATACCGGTATTTCCGCTTGTCGGCTCAATGATTGTTGTATCTTTATCGAGTTTGCCTTCTTTTTCCGCCGCTTCGATCATGGCAAGTGCAATTCTGTCTTTGACCGAGCTGCCAGGGTTCATGAACTCAAGCTTAACGTAAATATCGGCTGCGTCTTCATCAGTAAGGTTGTTCAATTTTACAAGAGGTGTGTTCCCGATTACTTCTGAAATATTATTATAAAGTTTACTCATAATATGCTCCTTTATCCCTAGTTAATAGCTATGAATAATATACCACTACTGCACCGTGAAATCAAATCTAATGCGTGATGAGTGCCTCGAGTTCCTCTTTCTCAATCCAGACTTTATTACGGCAGAAATGACAGTCGGCTTCCGCACCGCCGTCCTCTTTAATCATTGTAACAATTTCTTTAGGGTCAAGTGTAGCAATAGCATTCAGGAAACGTTCCTTGGAACACGTGCATTCAAATTCCACAGGCATTTCATCCAGAGCGCGCCAGTTTTCCCTGCCTATGATTTCATCAACTATGGCAGAAGGTGTGAGACCCTGGTCAATCAATTTGGATACAGGTGTCATCTCACTCGCACGCTCATCCAGGAAGTCCATCGTCTGCTCACTCGCCCCCGGCATTACCTGTATGATGAATCCTCCTGCTGCCTTGATCGTATTATCCGGATTCACAAGGACTCCCAGTGCCACGATGGAAGGCACCTGCTCACTCGTATAGAAATAATAGGAGAAGTCCTCCCCGATTTCACCGGAAATGATTTCCGTCGAACCGGTGAAATGCTCTTTCAATCCAATATCTTTAACTACATTCAGAAAACCGTCTGTGCCCACCGCACGGCGCACATCCAACTTTCCGTGCTCATTCAGAGGGAAGTGGACCTGGGGATTGCTCAGATAACCCCTGACTTTTCCTTTTGCATTGCTGTCGACGACGATGGCACCGATTGGCCCGCCGCCCTGCAGCGTGACGGTCACTTTCTCCTCATTCTTGAGCATTGCGCCCATCATGAGCCCTGCAGTCATTGTACGGCCGAGCGCCGCTGCAGCCGTAGGATAAGCACCGTGCCTTGTGACTGCTTCATTCACTGTTTCTGTCGTATCAACAGAAAAAATCCTTATTTCATCATTCATACCGATTCCTCTGATCAGATGATCCATAGGTTTTCCTCCCTCATTTCGCACAAAAGTCGCCCAGAGGGGCGACTTTACTGGCGTCTTAATTTCTTCTGTTATCCTCATCGAAATCCTTGTCCTGACCCTCAGGTCTTTGGACAGGTACATCCGAATCGTTTTTTTCTTCAGCCAGTCTGTGCTGACTATTGCGATCTTCTTCGCGTCGTTCCTGTTCACGACGGTCGTATTCACGGGAAGTTTCTTCCTGTTCGACCATATCGCGCGCTTCATTGTCATCATCTTCTGAAACGTTATCCATGCCTTTTTTGACATCTTCATAGGATTTGCCGGCTTTTTCTTCGTCTTCATACACTGTATGGTCTTCGAAGTTACGCTCAGGCAGTTTTCCATGATAGAAAAGACCTTCAATCTGTTCACGGTCAAGTGTCTCTTCAACAAGGAGCGTTTCAGCAATTAATGTGAGCTGTTCCTGATGTTCGGTCAGAATCTGACGGCAGCGTTCATATTGTGTCTTAACAATATTTTGCATTTCCTGGTCGATTTCATATGCAATCGCATCAGAATAATTCGGATCCGACTGCATATCCTTACCAAGGAATACCTGGCCGTTTGAATCTCCAAACTGAAGCGGACCGAGCTTGTCACTCATACCGTATTCCACAACCATGCTGCGCGCAATACCAGTGGATCTCTGGAAGTCATTATGAGCGCCGGTGGAAACTTCACCAAAGTTGATTTCTTCGGACACACGTCCGCCGAGCAGTCCCACAATCTTGTCTTCAAGTTCCGGCTTCGTCATGAAGTAACGGTCTTCCTTAGGAAGCATTACGGCATAACCGCCCGCTTGTCCACGAGGAACGATTGTCACTTTGTGAACCATATCGGCATCATCAAGCACCATGCCGATTACTGTGTGCCCCGCTTCGTGGAACGCCACGATATTACGCTCTTTCTCAGAAATCACCTTACTCTTCTTGGCAGGTCCGGCAATGACTCTGTCGGTCGCCTCGTCCACATCACGCATATCGATCTTGCGCTTGTTTCCTCTTGCGGCAACCAGCGCTGCCTCGTTAAGGAGGTTTTCAAGATCTGCACCGGTGAATCCCGGCGTTCTGGCAGCAAGTGCTGCCAGGTCAACCGTCTCATCGAGCGGTTTATTTTTTGCATGGACTCTCAACACTGCTTCACGGCCTTTGACATCTGGACGGCCAACTGGGATCTGTCTGTCAAAACGTCCCGGACGAAGCAATGCCGGGTCAAGAATATCCGGTCTGTTTGTAGCAGCAATCATGATGATGCCTTCGTTTTCACCGAAACCATCCATTTCAACAAGAAGCTGGTTTAGCGTCTGCTCACGCTCATCGTGACCACCACCGACTCCAGCACCACGCTGACGGCCTACTGCGTCAATTTCATCGATGAAGATGATACATGGTGAATTTTTCTTCGCGTTTTCGAACAGGTCACGCACACGGGATGCACCTACACCGACGAACATTTCCACGAAGTCCGAACCACTGATTGAGAAGAAAGGTACTCCCGCTTCGCCGGCTACTGCTCTGGCTATAAGCGTCTTACCGGTACCTGGAGGTCCTACGAGCAGAACGCCTTTAGGAATACGTGCACCGATTCTGTCGAAACGGCGCGGATCTTTTAGGAAGTCAACAACTTCAATGAGTTCCTGCTTCTCTTCGTCCGCCCCGGCGACATCTTCGAAGCGTACTTTTTTCTTGTTCTGATCATAGAGCTTCGCTTTACTCTTACCGAAGTTCATCACTTTGCCGCCGCCTCCGCCGCCTTGTGCCTGACTCATCAGGAACAAGAAGAGGAAGAGGATAAGCAGGAGCGGTATGAATGTGAACAACATGCTCGTCCAAGGGCTCTGCTCCTCGGCTGGCTCAATCGTGAAGTTCAGATTTTCCTGTGATTTTGCAGTTTCCAGAATTTGATCAAGATCCTGGGTACTGTTATACGGAATCACCGAAGTAAAGGATTCCTGCTCCTCCTGGCCGGCCAGTCTACCCTCTATCAAGTAAACGTTCTGCTCCGGCTGGATTGTCAGCTCTTCTATATTACCGGCGTTCAACGCATCGAGGAATTCATTATACTGCAGTTCTTCCTCAAGAGCGGAATCGCCATTAAAACTTTGAAAAATACCAAACATGATCACTGATAATATCAATATCAGCACTATGTTACGGCCCACATTTTTAGGCATCCGTAAACCTCCATTTCTAATACGACTAAAAGAAATAATACCATAATTTCACAATACTATTCCACTGTTTTGATTTATTGATAAAGTTCCGGTTTCAAAAGACCGATGTACGGCAGATTTCTGTACTTTTCATCGAAATCAAGACCATATCCAACGACAAAACCGTCGGGAATCTCCGTCCCTGCATACTTGACGTCCACATGCAGCTTCCGGTTGACCGGCTTATCGAGGAGTGTCACGATCTCAAGAGATGCTGCATTTCTATATTCAATCAGATCCACAATCGAATTTAAAGTCGTCCCTGTTTCGATAATGTCTTCGACAACTAAAATATGACGGCCGTCCACGGACGTGGAAAGGTCTTTCAATATTTTAACTTCCCCCGAAGATTTTGTGCCTACATAGCTGGAAACATCCATGAAATCAATCTCGAGATGTGTATCTATGTATTTGATCAGATCGGACATGAACATGATGGAACCTTTGAGCAGGCCGACAAGTATAGGTGTCTTGCCTTCATAGTCACGGGTGATCTGTTCGCCCAGTCTTTTGGCGATTGCCTGTATTTCTTCCTCTGACAATACTACCTCGCTAATGTCATTTCTAATACTCATTGCTTTACTCCTTTTTCGATAAGTAATCGGCTGTGATTTCGCTGTGTCTTTATTATATTATAAATTGTACCCACTGCAATAATTTGATGATTCCGATTTATGATCACAGGCATGGTTTCCCGCTCATTTCTGGGAACTTTCCGGTCGATGAAAAGACGGGAAATCTTCTTGTGACCGATTCCCGGCATCACCACCCGGTCTCCGTCCTGTCGGGTCCTTACCGTCAATGGCAGGTCATCCACTTCCAATTCAGCTGTGATTTCATAGCCGTTGAAACTATAGACGCCGTTCCTTGCGATTTCCAGACTGCTTTGGACCTCATCCCGCCGATGTACGATACGGAGTTCGTCATAGGCGATAATAAGCAGGTACTCCCCCAGAGGAAACTCCGCCTGTGCTGTGTCAGAAGCTGCAACGTCCAGTATTTCTTCGATGTATTTGCGTCTCGGGTGCAGATCATATTCAGACAGCCAATGGTTCAAGATATAGATCCTGCTGATTTTGCGTCTATCATTAATTTCTGCCCTTGGCAATGCGGAAGACTTGCCGGAAAGGACATGCAGTGCCTCTTCACGCAGCATGTCATCCACTTCACCAAGATCTTCAGCCAGATTCAAAAGCTGCACCTCCTGGAGATGCTCTGATGCTTTAATATCTGCCATCAGTCTGTGCCGGATATAATTCCGGGTATACGCTACTCCGCTGTTGGTATCATCCTCGAAATAGGTGATTTTTTCTGCGGCAGCGTAATTTTCAATCTGCTCTCTCGTCACTTCCATCAGCGGCCGGATGATTCTGTAATGCTTCTTGCTCCTTACAGCGGGTATCCCCATCTTGCCCGGCAGATACCTGCCGGTCAGCACCTGATGCATCACCGATTCATACTGGTCATCCAGATGATGGGCGGTGAGGAGGACGGTTGCACCGTGACGCACCATCATTTCATCAAAGAATTGATAGCGTGCCTCCCGTGCAGTTGCCTGACTGAAGCTTTCCGGCGGAATATCGAGCTTGATGATTTCACATTCGTCACCATCCTTTTCAGCCATCATTTCTATATGAGCCGCTTCCGCTTTCGAGGCTGTTCTCTGGTTGTGATTGACATGGAGCAGGATAAGCCGGCCGAAAGTTTTCCGGTATGATGTTTTCAAAAGATCATAGAGGACCATAGAATCCACCCCGCCTGAAATCGCCAGGGCAACCGTATCCTCCTTATTCCAGGAACAGTTCAGCTCCATTCTCCCACACTTCCCATAAAATAAAATAAGACGATTACTGGAATCGTCTGTATATATCTATTATTTTTTACCTCTGCCGCCACGACGCGATTCCGTCTGCCTTTTGATTGTAGACAAACGATCCTCACTGTCTTTCAGGAAGCTCGACAATTTCTTCTCGAAATCCTCCGGTGAACTTTCTTTGCGTGGTCTCGGTTTTGGTTTCTGTTCTTTTGCTTTTTTGATGGACAGACTGATTTTGCCATCGTCTCCGACGGATAGGACTTTCACTTCAATCTCCTGGCCAACGCTGAGGTGCTCATTGATATCCTCTACATACTGATCCGCAACCTCACTGATATGCACTAGTCCTGTCTTTCCTCCCGGTAATTCTACAAACGCACCGAAATTCTTGATACCCGTGACTTTCCCGTTAACTTTACTGCCCACTTCAACTGACATCTTTATATAATATCCTCCCAATTATCATTTACTCTCTATTCATAATACCATTAAAGAGAAAAATAATCATTACAATATTGTAACGATTATTCTTCCCGGTCTTCTTTTTCAGCATTTTCATCATTTGATTTCGGTAAGTTGAAAATAATCTCTCCCTCTTCGGAAAAGAAGAACTCACTTCGCGCAATGCGCGCAATATAGTTTTCATCATTCAGCTGTTTTATCTGCTGTTCAAGGTCTTTCTCCTCGGAAATCCGTTCATCCATCACTTCCTGGGTTTGAACAAGTTCCTCCTGAAGAAGCTGGTTTTGGGTCTTCTGGTTGAAAGCAACAATCAGCAGTATACCGATTATCAGCAGCATTATACTGCCAAACAGCATTGTCCGTTTTTTAGCCACACGATTTTCGCTTTTACGGACCTTTTTCTCCGTATCGCGCTTTTTTGTATAGCCGTTGATCATCCTGACCACTTTGTTAGCCAATGCATCACATCCCTTAATTGTGCATTCTCTATTTATAAAATACACCATTAGAGAGATGTTTACTAGAGAAAATCAGTTTCCTTTTCGATTTTCTCTTCTTTTATCACTTTATACATGCGATCTGCATCTTCTTTTTTGGCATGAGCTTCCAGCTGCACAACTTCGAATGTAAGAACCTTCCGGCCAAACCGGATTTCGACATTATCCCCGACAGAAAGCTCAGCACCCGCCTTCGACACCTTTCCGTTCACTTTGACCCGGCCTTCATCGCTGAGTTCTTTTGCAAGCGTGCGGCGTTTTATTACGCGTGACACTTTCAGAAATTTATCCAATCTCATTTTATTCACCCCTCTTGTCCAGTATCTCACTGAGTGTACGCTTTTCATGAATGGTCTCTTTCATCCACCCAAGCACTTTATCGCCATATTCCTTTTCGTATTTCACTTTCTCTGTCTTGCCTTCCTTCTTCTTCGCCTCTGCCCATATACGATCCAGGTCGTCCATGGATTCCGCCGACGCATCACCGAATACGTGCGGATGCCGCCTGATGATCTTGCGGTTCAGACTTCTGAGGACATCAAAGAAATCAAAGTAGCCTTCCTTCTTACCGATGGCGCTGTGAAGTGCAACCTGGAGCAAAATATCACCGAGCTCTTCAATGATCGCATCGTCGTCCTGCTGCTCTATCGCTTCGATGACTTCGAAAGTCTCCTCGATCAGATGCTTTTCAAGCGTCTCATGGGTCTGTGCCTTATCCCACGGACAGCCGTCTTCGCCAACAAGTGTATCAAACAAGTCAGCCATATAATAAATATCACCTGCCGCCAATGCTTCATCATCCATCTTCGGTATATACAGGCAGAGCAGATTGCTCTTAATATCCAGATGATCGATTTCATGCAGCGGCATCACGTAGATTTTCTCATCGGCACTGCCTGCGGCATCGACAATCTTCACTTCCATATCCGGCGGATAGTATTCAAGCAGGGTCAGCTTCGCCTCTCCCAGACTGAATACATCATACACCTGTGTCACCAGAGTGTGCTGGGAAAAGCTGAGATCGCCGAGGGCAAACGATGTCCCGTCGATTACCTGGAACCCTTCATTCACCGGTATCTTCAGTGCGCTGACGACAACATCGATGAAGCTCTGACCGCCCGAGATTTCCACTTCGAACGCTCCGGAACGGCTCTTTTCAAGAAGCAGTTCAGTTGTTGTTTCATAAAACATAGGGTGACCCGGCACAGCATAGATGACATCATGAGTACGCACCGCTTCAACCAGCGAATCAACAATCGCGCTGTAAGTATCTTCAAAATTATCATTCTGCTCATACAGATGGTCGAAACTTACCGTTTCCACCCCTTCATCCTTCAATTCTGTGATAACTGGATGATCCTTCGTACGCAAATATATCTTATCCGCGCCAGCAAGACGTTTCCAAACCCCGCGCGGCATCTGATCCAGGTCCGATGTTCCCAGACCGATGATTTTTATTTTATTCATATCGCTTCCTCCAGCCTGCTGTTCTGAATTGCTTTCATAATTTCGATAAGCTGCTCAACGTCCTTGCTTCTCACTGTAATTTTCATTTCGTTGTCCTGTACGGAAATCTTCATGATTCGTCCGTATTTTTCCGTATCCATGAAAAGTTTCTGACCGTCGATCAGTCCTGTGGCATTTTTGGAGACGTGGAGATAGAAATGACGGCTGTCCTCTTTCACCTGGTATATACCAAACAGCAGTGCGTATACTTTGATACGGACGAGCTGCAGCAGCTTTTCCACTTCTTCAGGATATTCACCGAAGCGGTCGAGCAGTTCATCTTCAATATCCTGGATGGCTTCTATAGAGTCCGCTTTCCTGAGACGTTTATAGATGTCAATCTTGGATTGTTCATGCGTAATGTAAGTGCCTGGTATATAAGCATCCAGGGTAATATCCACAGGAATATTCACCGGTTCGGGTTCAGGCTCCAGTCCCTGTTTTTCTTTGACTGCCGTTTCCAGCATTTCCGAATAAAGTTCGTACCCTACAGAATCGATGAAACCGGACTGGTGCTTGCCGAGGAGGTTGCCGGCACCCCTTATATTGAGATCCCGCATCGCTATTTTGAAACCACTGCCGAGTTCTGTATATTCCTTGATCGCTTCCAGCCGCTTTTCTGCAACTTCTGTCAGCACTTTATTCGGCTGATGGAATAAATATGCATAACTGATGCGATTACTCCTGCCGACACGGCCGCGCAGCTGATAAAGCTGGCTGAGACCGAAACGGTCGGAATCCTCGATGATCAGTGTATTGGCATTCGGCACATCCACCCCGGTTTCAATAATCGTGGTCGTGACAAGCACATCATACTCGCCGTTCACAAAAGCAAGCATCGTCTCCTCGACTTCCTTCTCATTCATTTTAGCATGCATCACCGCAACTTCAGCATCAGGGACGAGTGCTTCGATATGTGCCTTTTTCTGATAGATCGTATCCACACGGTTGTGGAGATAGAAGACCTGACCATCCCTTGCAAGTTCTCTCTCGATGGCCTCCCTGACAAAATCAGGCTGGAATTCCAGCACATACGTCTGTACCGGGAAACGGTTCTCCGGCGGTGTTTCAATGACGGACAGGTCCCGCACTCCCGTCAGGCTCATGTGCAGAGTTCTCGGAATCGGTGTTGCCGTCAGTGTCAGCACATCCACATTCGTTTTCAGCTGTTTAATCTTCTCTTTATGCTTTACGCCGAAACGCTGTTCTTCATCAATGATCAGCAGACCAAGATCTTTATATTCAACAGCATTCGCCAGAATCTTATGGGTGCCGACGACAATATCGACTGTCCCCTTTTTAAGGCCTTCCCGTGTTTTCTTCAATTGGCCGGCCGTCCTGAAACGGCTCATCATTTCCACATTGACCGGGAAATCTTCAATACGCTCGATCAGACTTTCAAAATGCTGGGCGGCAAGAATCGTCGTCGGGACAAGGAACGCAACCTGTTTGCCATCCTGCACTGCTTTGAAAGCTGCACGGATTGCGACTTCTGTCTTGCCGTACCCTACATCACCGCACAGCAGGCGGTCCATAGGGCGTATATCCTCCATATCCTTTTTGATTTCATGTACTGAAGCATGCTGGTCCGGTGTCGGTTCATAAGGGAACCGTGCTTCAAATGATGATTGCATTTCAGTATCCTCTGAGAACTGGAAACCTTTTGCCTGCGAACGCTCCTGATACAGCTTGATCAGTTCATCTGCGATTTCGTTAACATTCGCTTCAACTTTGGCTTTCGTCTTCTTCCATTCAGTGCCACCGAGCTTATGCATTTTCGGCTGTCCATCATCACTCGCTACATATTTCTGTACCAGATCCATCTGATCTACTGGAATATAAAGCTGGTCCGTACCCCGGTACTGGAGCTTCATATAGTCATTATGGATTCCGCTCACTTCAAGTGTTTCAATCCCCATATACCTGCCCACACCGTGGTGGACATGGACGATGTAATCGCCGACATTCAATTCCTGATACGACTTGATCTTTTCGGCATTGGTCAGTTTTTTCGCCCGTTTTTTCTTGCGTGAGGTTTTATTGTACAATTCCTTTGAACCCAGCACAGCCACTTTCATAAACGGCAGAATGAAGCCTTTGGCCAGCGTTCCTGTCGTCAGAACAATTCCTGAATCCACTGGGATTTCTTCGATATAGCTTGGAATCTTCAAGTCTTCCAGCAGCTGGTGCGTCTTGCCGATCTCATCATCATCCCTTAAGACGATGCTGACCATATATTCGTCACTCAGCATTTTATTCAAGTTCGATGCCAGTATATCGTACTGTCCATAGTATATTTCAGTCGGACGGACGGATATCTTTACGATGTGTCCGATCTCCACCGGCATACTTTTTGTGAATAAATTGAAGTACGTACTCCCCTTCAAAGAAAGCAGCCGTTCATACTGCCCTTCCAGGTAATTCCCCCCGCCTTTGAACATGCGGCCGGCATCCACCATCGATTCATAATAGCTCCCAACAGAGTTGAACTCCGTTTCATACGCTGCAGCCATGTTCTTGACTTCATCCACGATGACACGGTGGTCATCCGTAAGGTAATCAAGGATCGATATTTCATCCTCTTCGAGCAGATGGCTGTAGTGTACCAGGTGGTTGAAAGTCTGGTCGGGATGGGTGACGGTATCGTAGTAATCCGATAATGTTTCACGCGATGCATTATCAAGCCCTTCTTTCGTCTCCTCATACAACACCTCTATTTTCTCAAGAAGTGCTTCCCGCTCTTTCTGCTCAATTATATATTCTGCATAGGGCTCCATCGTGACGGATTCTATATTTTCGATGGAACGCTGCGTCTCTGGATCGATGGACCGCAAAGAATCCACTTCATCATCAAAAAGTTCCACACGGACAAGCTGTTCCGGCATATTGATATCGATAATATCCCCACGCACTGCAAACTCACCGAAGTGGGCAGCCTGGTTCATCCTTCTGTATCCCAGGCTTACCAGGTCCTCAATGAATTGGTCATAATCCAGAATACTTCCGATTTTTATCGTTCTTTCATAGCTGAGCAGCTTCTCTTTCGGCATCAGCGGTTTCAAAAGTGCATGTACCGGCACGACAAATAGCCCCGGCTCGTTATGCGCCAGAGCAAACAATGCACTCATCCTGGATTTCATGAATTCCGGGCTTTGTTTAGCATGATTTTCTATCATGATATCGCCTACCGGGAATGTATAGACGTCATCCATCATATCCATCAGTGGATTCGCCAGCTTTTCCATCTGATGATTGTTTTGTACAAACAGGACAATCGGCCGCTTTTCTTTCTGTGACAGTTCATATAACAGCGTCGGCTTAAAGTCATCATTGACGCCGGTCACCATCATATTGAGCCTGTCAGAGTGATTCGCCACCTCGAGGAACCGCTCGTCCTGCTGTATCCTTTCTGATACTTTACTGTTCATTGACATCACCATTATATTCAGTCATAACATCCTGGAACGGCACTGTGACAAAAGCGGTGGACGCTTCCGCCGATCTCTCAGTGACCTTTTCAATCAAGGCACTCTCATCTTTCCTGAACCTGCCGAGCACATAGCCGGTGATGGAACCGCCCGCTTCCGGCCGGTCGATGCCGATGCGTACCCGTTTATACTTATCCGTTGCCAGGTGCTGGTTGAGGGACTTGATGCCGTTATGTCCTCCGCCTGACCCTTTTTGTCTGAGCCTTAATTTGCCGACAGGCAGGTCGAGGTCATCATAGAGCACCAGTATATCTTCAACATCGATCTTAAAATAATCCAGGAGCGGCCGTACTCCCTCTCCTGAGAGGTTCATGAATGTCTGTGGTTTTACCAGCATGACTTTCTTACCATTTACATATCCCGCGCCGTAGTTACATTTGAATTTATTTTGTGTTAAATCTATTCCTAAGCCGTCTGCAAGATGGTCTATAACCATAAATCCTATATTATGACGTGTTTTTTCATATTTCTTTCCTGGATTCCCCAGTCCAATGATGCATTTCATCATATCACCTCATACAACGTTAAAAAAGGCGATGGGAACTCCACCGCCGTTAGAAACATTATAATTATTACTCTTCGTCTTTCTCTTCCTCAGAATCCGCTTCTTCACCTTCAGCTGCTTCGCCTTCAGTTTCTTCAGCGTCTTCCTCTGGTTCTTCCTCTTTTTGTGGAGGTACAACACTAACAAGTGTTTCTTCATCTTCGTTTTCAATCGTGTAGTTGCCGCCTTCACGGAGGTCGGAAACATGGATTGAGTCACCGATTTCAAGAGCTTCCACGTTGATTTCGATGGACTCAGGAATGTTATCCGGAG
>CAYTIR010000048.1:0-18294 GCA_964437955.1 uncultured Staphylococcaceae bacterium | reverse complement strand
TACATCGATCAGAAACACATCGATTTCATGGACGAATGCATCGACAAGACATTCCGCCCGGATGACATGGAAGCGGAAGTCATGATGATGCCGGAAAAAGTACGCGAAGTGATGAAATAAGCTTAACAACCTTGTCCCCTGACCGGATTGCCGGCCAAAGGGAGAGATAGTACAATGGGACGACTGGACAACAAAGTCGCGGTAATCACCGGCGGCGCAGGCGGTCTCGGTAAACAGACTGCACAGATATTCCTTGATGAAGGAGCAAAAGTATCTTTGGTCGATCTTGATAAATCGAAACTGGATGAGGTCAAAGAGGAACTCGGCAGTGACAATGTCCTGACGATAAAGGCGGATGTGACCAACGAGGACGATGTGAAAAACTATGTAGAGAAGACCGTTGGTGAATATGGCCAAATTGACGTATTCTTCAACAACGCAGGCATCATCGGTGGCATCGCGGCGATAGATGAGCAGTCGCTGGACAACTTCAACAAGGTCACCGGCATCAATGCCACCGGCGTATTCCTCGGATTGAAGCACGTCATACCTGTCATGAAGGAACAGAAAGCCGGCAGCATCATCAACACTTCTTCAGTGGACGGATTGAGAGGCAGTCCGAATCTGTCACCTTACTCCACATCCAAACATGCGGTTGTCGGGCTGACCAAGACAGCGGCACTCGAAAACTCAGAGTTCAATATCCGGGTCAACTCAGTCCACCCTGCTCCGGTAACGGGCAACATGATGCAGACCGTTGAAAAAGGACTCAGTGAATCACAGCAGAACGAGCAGACAGAAGTCAAAGAAGCACTCACAGATAGTGTGCCGCTCGGCCGTTATGCCGAACCGGAAGACATTGCCAACGTCGTACTGTTCCTCGCATCAGACGACAGTAAATTCACCACAGGTTCACAGTACAGAGTCGACGGCGGCATGGGCGCCACGAGCTGATATCAAAAGAATACTGATTAATCATTTCCAGTAACCATTCGCTGCCGCAACGGTCTGGAAGTGTATCGCAATCACCTGTGAGGCGAATGTCAGGCTGTCCGCGTTTTCCGCATATTCCGGACGGAGCCGCTTCCTCACTTCCGCATCGGGCTGCGTGAGCTCCACTCCCTTCCGTGCAAGCTTCACGGCCAGCCCATATCCTCCTGCACCGTTTCTGTCTGCAATCCCGTCAGCCACTGTTCCATAATTCGGACTCCCCTTTCATAATCATGTATCTATAACCAACCCTACTGGAAATAAAACTCCTGTTATGTGATTCAAATCATAGCGGCGTAAATTCCAATGTGTAAAATTGAAGATAAGTAAGGGATAACCACTAAAATAATTCACGGGGAGTGCAGTATATGAATCAGAGGTTGAAGGAGAAGAATGTTGCAGCGGTCGTTTCGGAGTATCCAAGGACTGCGGATGTATTCCGCCGGGTGGGCATCGATTACTGCTGCGGCGGGAAGGTGCCGATGCAGGAAGCGGTGGAAGCGAGCAGACATAACAGCGAGGAGATCTACATGGCCGTCGATGAGAAGATCAGGGACTCAAAACAGGATACCAACGGCATTGACATGAAGTATCTGTCCATATCAAGCATCATCGATTACATCCAGCTCAGATATCATAATGATCTGAGGGAGGAACTTGTTAATCTGACACCGTATGTCACGAAAGTCGCCAGAGTGCATGGCGGACATAACCCGCACCTGCTTGAGCTGAAAGATCTGTTCAAAACACTGAAAACTGAGTTGATCGAGCATACGGACGATGAGGATGAGAATGTATTCCCGAAAATCGTGGAATATGCCGGGAACCCGGAATTCATGGATCAGGCGTCCCTCCGGCAAGCTGTCGATAAACTTCTCGACGACCATGACGGGGCCGGAAATATCCTGAAACGGATGAGAGCAATTACGGACGGCTTCCAGCCGCCGGAAACTGCCTGCAGCACTTACCGGCTTGTGTATGCGAGACTTGAAAGCTTGGAAAAAGACACATTCGATCACGTACATCTGGAAAACCATGTGCTGTTCGAGCGTGTGAATGCACTGATGAAAAAGCAGACAGCTTAACTGCCAATATGCCCTCTTCCCTGTTCTGACTATCGAATCAGGGAAGAGGCTCTATTAAATTTGGCAAACTATCTTTGGTTTTATGACAGATCCATCCAAACTGCTTTCACTTCTGTATAATTTTCTAATGCGTAAGAACCCATCTCTCGTCCAAAACCTGATTGCTTGTAACCTCCAAATGGTATCGTACTCTGTAGATCCCCAGTATATTGGAACGACGGTTGAGATTGACCTGTCGGATACTGAGGACAACATACACATTTATTATAACGGAGAAACGGTGCGTTCACACCCGTTAACCACCCAAAGATTCAATTATAATCAGGCAGATATGTTCAACATATTGAAGTCGGATCTGCTGGCTGGTCGGCCGGACGATGATATCCATGAGTATATCCATGAATCCCTGCAGTTATATGATGCGGTGGGAGATGATGTCCATGAGTGATTATCAAACGCTCCTGTCCAATTTTGAAGCCCTCGGTTTAAATAATATGCGTGAATATTATCCGGTGTTGTTGGATAAGGTTCATACAGAAGACATGTCGCTGACGCGTGCGTTTCTGGAAATCACAGACAAAGAAATGAAGTTTCAAAAAGAAAAGAAGATGGCGCGTGCGATTCACCGCGCACGCTTTCCTAAAGTGAAGACATTCGATACGTTCGATTTTGATTTTCAACCCAGCCTGAACCGCACGGCCGTCCTTGAATTGAAACATCTGGGGTTCATGGAATCTAAAGAGAACATTGTCTTCATCGGCAGCCCTGGTGTCGGTAAAACTCACCTGGCGATCGCTCTGGGGGTCGAAGCCTGCCGGCAGGAGAAACGCACGCTGTTCATCAACTGCCATGAATTGTTGATCCGACTTCGGGCCGCTTATGAAAAAGGGACCGTTGAGCGTGTGCTCAGACGGTATGCCAGATACGAGCTGTTGATTATTGATGAAATCGGCTACCTCCCCATTCAGAAGCATGAAGCCGACTTGATCTTCCAGTTATTGAACATGCGCTATGAAACCCATTCAACGATATTCACCACCAATATCGCACTCTCTGGATGGGGTGAACTATTCAAAAGTCCGGAAACGGCCGCAGCGATACTGGACCGCATGGTCCACCATGTAAAGATTTATAAAATTAAAGGTAAGTCATACCGGATGAAACACACTTAGGCTTTCCTCCACAAATTACATTGTCAAAAACCTACATTTTTAGATTGCCGAAAACCTACAATTTTAAGTTGCCCTTGACATCCACCACTGTGGAGGCTCCCTTATGTAGAAAATATTGGAGCAGAGCAATCTGTTCCTTTTTTATGGATGTTGAAGGAAATATTGAAGGTTTTCACGATATCATAGAGGCTTGCTTTATTCTGGAGGATGATTAGTTTCCAGCGGAAGCGGTAAAAGTATAATAATCACTATATGGAGGGACGAAGATGAAACGTGTTGAAGGTATTGAAATCTTTCCAATAAAGGTCGAAGACGATGGCAAGATACCCAATCACCCCGACTTGCCCCTACTGATCTATAAGAATGTATTTGAGGATGGGGACGACATTCCAAGCATTCTCAACTCCAATGATTGGTCCGGTGAATGGCTCGGATCCGTCCACCCTTTCCACCACTACCACAGCAATACCCATGAAGTGCTTGCGGTCAAAGAAGGACATGCCACACTGCAGCTTGGCGGTGAGCAAGGTGAGGTGGTAGAAGCGGAGAAAGGCGATGTCATCATCCTCCCTGCCGGCTATGGACACAAGCGGATTGATGCAAACGATGATTATGCAAACTACGGTGCCTATCCAGGCGGTGTCGATTTTGATATGAACTATGGCAAAACGGAAGAAAGACCTCAAACAATCGACAATATCAAACAAGTTCCACTTCCCGATTACGACCCCGTATTCGGTCACGACGGTCCACTCTTCAATCATTGGAAACGCTGATGCTGACATGTAAATAAAAGTCATATAAGTTTAAACATCCTGGTTTAAGAGAAGATGTGCAAGAAATCATCTAAACCGAATAGGAGCTGTCTAAAAATGAAAACGAATTTTGATTTGGTTGTAGCCGCCACAAGGTTCTGCTGCATCTACCACGCTCCCCCCTTCCACACCAGTATAAAATAATGTCCCGGATAAAAGAATCTGAAAGAATGTGAACAACAAAGATTTAAATGCCGGACGAGCGAATGCTTTGCAGATGGCTACAATAATCGTAGTGCGGTTAAAAAGAATGAAATTATATTTTTATATTATCTCCATTTTAAGTTTATGTTTCTTGGCAATGTAAGCTCGAAAGTATCTTCTTGTGTTGATTGATGAGATGAAGATAATAGTTTTTCACTTTGAAAATCGCTACTCGGTTTTACTTCATTATCTTGTAATTTATCACTACTTAATAATTAGATGCCTTACAAAGTTTAATTCTTTTTATATGCCATAGTTTGATCGTATTTTAGCAGTAAGTAATTACAACCACGAGGATGTATCACTACTGTCGTATTTTTCACCACCGATTGTCGCGATCCTTATCACTTATCACCAAAAATTCTACCAGTTATGTAATATCAAGAATGTGGGAATAAAAACTTAGCCTCACGTGCTTTGTAAGCGAGATTAGGTTTGCACTCTTACGTTAATCTGTCGTTTAACAGCATATATCCAACTAGTTATGCAACGAGAGACTGTAATGTGTCTAAAACTTCTAGTTATAGACAATTTACCAAATAGTAACGATTATTAGACTTTGATTGATTTTCGCTACGGATAAGATACAAATAATATAGCCATCCATCAATTCCTGAATTACATAAACATGTATCATGAACATCTCATGATGAATATACCTTGAATAGCTGTCGAATGAATCTTTTGTATTCAAGTGGTGAGTATATTATTACCTCTCTAAAATTAAGTGTAACTTTTCTAAGAGTTCGTCCATACTATATGATTTCATTGCTGATTGAAATTGAATAAAACTAGATTCTTTATCGCTATGTTTAAATAACAGTGCATTTACTTCTTGACGATTCACGTCATACCTTATACCTGCGTTTTCAAAATTTGGATAGGTTGAATAAAATGCTTCTTTTTTTAATTTTTCATTTTTTTCTTTTTCTTCATGCGCTCTTAGTTCAGCTTCCAATTCCTTTATTGTTTTAGAATATAAATCACGTTGAAAACGATATTCTTTACAATCTATTTTACCTTCCGAGTATTCAATATATAATTGTATATTTCTTAACATTCCCTCTAAATTATATTTTTGCATTTCTCTTTCAAAATCCTCAAATCTTACATTTTGGATGATCTTTTTTTGTATTCTTCGGAGTATACAAATTCATTAAATACATGAAGGTATGCTGAAGCATCCATTTTATTTAAGTCATACAATGCACGCGTAATTTCATGCCTCGAACTATCATTATTTAAGTTTTTGAAATTACCTTCCTCAATCATTATCTTTTTCTTTCCCAATTCTTCCTGATTCATTCGTTTTTGTTCAACTGCCAATATACTATCCATTTTTCCTAATAAATCAAACGCTTCTTCAGGTGTTACATAAGCTTTATGATAACAGGCAATATGCCATTTGCTTTTTCGAGGAGTAACCTTTTTAACATACCAATCCTCTATTTTAGGTCTTAAAAACGTTATATACCCTGGAAATCCAAATTCTAAAGATGTTTCTTTAGCAATTAAATTATGTAGTATAGCATGTTCAACAATATCACAAAACACCAAATTTTCTTTTCTATGATATTCAAAAGGGATATTTTGGCTCCTTATAAGTGACCCATCTGTCATATTTAAAAACTTGTTTTCCGAAATATGATGACACTCTAACCCTTCAAAAGATCTCGCAAACTTTCCTTTTGTAATATATTTTATTTCTCCATTTAAAAATCGCTCATACGATTTTTCTCTATAGTAATCGTCTTCTGCTGTACCATATTTTTCAAGCAGAAATTCTATTGCTTCATTATAAGTTTTAGAAAGCAGAGATAAATACTCGTCTTTTTTTTTCCATTTATGATTTTCCCACTTTATTTTATTTATATATAATCCCTTATATTTTAACAATTTTCACTAGTATTGAATTTAGACTCCAGATAATCACTCATGGTTATAGCAAAATCCATCAACTCTCGTGGAACCTCTCATATTCCTCGTTAGAAAGCTTTGTTTCTTTTTCTGAGCTAGTTACTTGGCTCCTTTCTCATTTTGTTCGCGCCTTTCTGCTCATACTTTTCTTTAGTTTCCTTTTCTTCCCGTTTAAGTCGTTCCTCTGTTTTTTTAAACTTCTTCTTTTTAAACATATTATTATTATTTACATATATTGTAACATATTAGGTTATAATGAACCCTTCTACTATAATAATTCTGTTGTTTTATTAAAAGAGACTTATCATCATCGGACATTTAATAGAAGTGCTCATAATTTAGAGGCCCTTCATAATAAATAGAGGGCCTCTTTAAGGATAGTCTGCATAATTTAATCAAAATACGTATTTTCAAAATGGGGTCTGATCAGTAATCAATATAGCCAATCAGTCATATTTCATTTTTATTTTTGGGATTAATTTAGGAAGTTCCTCCGTTAACTCCATATTATGCTGTAATTGATTTTTTCCTAATGGTTGTTCAGCTTTCGAAAAATCTGACGTTTTTGTTAACTCATTAATGAAAGGCACATCATCAGGCTTTGTTTTTGAGTACTCTTCTACCGATCTCTCAAAAACATTCGAATCCATTCCCCACTCTTTGGAGATTTCGTAGATTGCTTGTTTCTTTTTGTTATTCTTCCATTCATTGAATGCCTCATCGAATCTGATATTTGTCGGTACATGGCCTGGTTCTAATTCTGTTCTAACAAATTCTTTTATCAATTCAGCTTTTTCATAGTCTCCCAAATCACTTAATTCTTGAATCTGTTGATAAATGATACGCAGTGTTTCAGCATCGACTTGTTGCCTACCCTCGGAAGATTTGGTCTTCTCACCGATCAATTCAAGAATATGGTTGGCATCAATGACTTGCGTACGGACAAGTTTTGTCTTACCAAGGAGGGGCGTTACAGCTTCTGTATCATCCGGAGGCTCCCCTTCCTCAAAAACTAGGTTCCTGTAAGCACCTATATATTTTAGCCATGTATTTTCATCTATGCCAAAATCGTCATTATGCCATTCAAATTGATAGTACTGTTCTACTACTTGCATTTGTTTCGCGGCTTGTTTAAATGCTTTTATAAAATCATTTTTGGCGTCTTCATCATTTTGAAATTCTTGCCACGTGGTAGGATCGGTCATCTCTGTCTTCATTTCATTCATTGCTATATTTAATTTTTCTACAGCTGTTTTGTAGTCGTCGACAATGGCTTTGCTGCTTGTACCACCTGTACCATAAAGCCTCAGTGCCTCGTCAACTTTCTCCTCTGTAATCCTTGGATACTGGAAGTTTATAATCGAGCCAAATTCTTTGTCAGGGCCATGAACACGATTTGTTCGGGAATAGGCTTGAATCAGTCCATGCAATTCAAGAGACCGATCTACATATAACGTGTTTAGGAGTTGAGAGTCATATCCGGTCAGAAGCTGTTCCACCACAATCAGAAGATCAATATTTTTTCTGCTACGACCACTTCCTCCCCGACTTCCACGGGTCACGACATCTTCGTAATAAGCTTTTTCACCTCTTTTCACATCATCTCTTATAAATTGAATTCCTGTAAAAGAAGCATAGTCATTAAACATCCAATCCACTACCTCAGGGTCGACAGGGTTACGTTCTTCATCCCCACCAAAACTGAATGTCATCGCGATATTTAATGGTTTGTTCATAGACTCCATTTGCTTTTTAAATTCTTCGAAATATTTAATGGCATGTTTTTTTGATCGGGTTGTCAAAATAGCGTTGAACTTTCTTCCTTGTGATTGCCCATCCCAATTAGAAAGAATTTCAGTCACTACCCTAGGAATATGAGTCTTATCGTTATACTGCAATATTTTTCTTTTGCTGGCTTCTTTTTCAACCTGCAATTCAGATAATCCTTGGACAAAACGTTCAATATCTTTACCTTGTTTATCTGGCTTTTTTAATTTCTCGTCCTCAATTATCATATCCCTTAAACTTTCGTAACTCTCAAATTCACCTGTATTAATATAATCCACATGGAACCCCAATACATTACCATCAGAAATTGCTTCGTCTATCGTGTACTTATGAAGTTCTGGGCCAAACAATTTTTCTGTCGTATCGATGAGTTGACTATGCTGGTCAATCATTCCAGTCGATTTATTTTCTTCATATAATGGCGTGCCAGTATATCCAAAGAACAATCCATTCTTTTTAAAGTAATTATTGATTGTAGCCATCATGCTCCCCATCGTTGTCCGATGCGCTTCGTCAATGATGAATATTATTCTTTTCTGGCTTAACCTATCATCTTGATTCTCAATCAATTCGCTTACCAGGTTGTTCAGCTTGTAAGTGGTTGTGACAACAATGCCACGGGTAGATGAATGCAGAGTTTTTCTGAGTTGATATGTATGCTGGGTGTCGTCTACAGAGACTGGTTCATAAGCGGCATATGCTTTAAAATTCTCACTCGTACGTTGGTCTAGTTCTCTCCGATCAAGCAAAAAAACAACCTTGTCATATGCCCCGCGAGTTGATAAGAACAAAGCGGTCTTAAAGCTTGTGATGGTTTTACCAGATCCTGTGGTATGCCAAACATACCCTCCATGTGATAACCCCTCGTCATTGTCCCAACCAAAAGCTGCTGCTTCAACAGCTTGTAAGGCATGGACCTGATAAGGACGCATGAGCATGTGACGTTGATTGTGCTCCTCTAGTGATTCATCAATTACCAGGTAGTCTCCAACCATTTGATGAGCCATAGGAATCATAAGGAATTGGCTGATGATCTCTTCCCAATCATTGACTGGCCTATTGTTTTTATCGGCCCAGTGGAAGACGAAGGCAGGATTAAATTCATGGATAGACTTCGGCGTCGCAAAATAGCGTGTTGCCACTTCCGAAGTCGTCACCATCATCTGTGAAAACACCATGAAGTTATGCGTGTATTCGCCATCTTGATAATAGCGTTTAAATTGTCTGAACGCCTCGTCTAAAGTTTTGTCAGAGCGTTTCTGTTCAATATTGATAAGCGGCAGTCCATTGATCAACAGGATTAAATCGAAGCGGTTGCCATTGGGACTTTCGACCTCACGCGCAATTTTATAGCTTGAGTCTCCCCCACTCACTTCAGCTTTTTTGAATATCGTCAGTGTGATTTGTTCTCTCGTTACATTCTCGTGGGCATCCCGATAAATCCCATCAATTTTTCCTTTAGACGCTTCCATCGCAAGTAGTTTTGAAGCTTCAAAACTATTCGATATCTGATTCACTTTGGTCATCACTTGTTGGAACTCATCATCAGTCAAAGGCACACCCTCTAACTGATCCGTATTGATGCGGTTGAGTTCGTTACGCCAATTCGCCACTAAATCATCCACGGTAACTCTTTGTTTATTCCCATTTAAAGAGTCCGGCGCCATCCATTTAAATTTTTGTAGCTCTGCCACAAATTTTTCTTGGAAATTACGCTCTGACGCATTTTTAGTTATTCTACGCATGTCATCCCTCCTTTACACAAACATTTCATGTAAGTACGCTTGTTTCATTGCTTTGAGCTTGTCTAGTTTTTTTTGGCCAACTAAAATAGTATCATCCAAATATTTGAAAAATTGACCAATTTTTTGTTGTTCAAAAACTTTTGGAACTATCAACTCATTTCTTTCTAAATTTTTCCTACTAATTCTTTTATGAGTAGTTCCAGTTACTTCCTTATTTATTTCTTTTAATGTTTTTTCACTATTCATTAATGTCATTAAAAATATGGAATCAAATTCTTCGTTTGGACGAATAACGGCTACATCAACAGATGTTACCATTCTAAATCCAGTTTCAGGTAATATTATGGTCCTACCGGCTGGTTCAGCTAACCTTGAAACAAGAATATCTCCTGGAAAGATTTCATTTGCTTTTAGTTTATCAAAGTTTTCTTGATGAAAATATTTAGCATTTTTGATTCTATTTATATATCTCCCGATACCCAGATTCCCTGTTTGAATTATTCTATATTTACCTTGATTAAAAATATGCTCTGTTTCAATCCAATCGCCATCAGATATTTCTGTCACGATATCCGCTAATTTTTTAACTTCCCACTCATTTGTAAAACCATCAAATCTTCTTTTCGGCACACTTTTACCTTTCGCAGGGAACATCTCAATAAGATAGGCTGACTTTAATGCTTTTATTTTATCTATTTTTCGTTGCTGTAGAGCAATCATTTCATCTAAATGTTTAAAGAATTGACCAATTTTTTGTTGTTCTTTATCATTAGGTAAAAAGACTTTAATTTCCGATATTATTTTCTTGTTAAGACCTCCACGACTTCCATCACCTGAAGACATCGTCCTTAGCTCTTCATATCTATTTCCTAAGTTTTGAAATAAAAATTCTGGGTTAAAACTATTTTTCAATTCTATTGCAGCTATTGATTGATTAGAAGTTAAGGGTATTTTATTTATAGCCACAGTCCCTCTAGTCTTTCCTTGCCCTGCTAGCCCTATTAATATTGAATCTTTCTTTATCCAACGAGCACTAGAATTGTTTAATCCTGCTTTTGATATTTTAATATCTGTATCAAACACTCTTTTTTTATTTACTTCCCCAGAAGACATCCACGGTATTTCAGCTGGATACCAGTAGGCTAGAATTTTAGTCGAAGGTGTCCCTCCTGTTTTAATCTCGCAAAATTCGCTTATAAAAAATTGTCTCCACTTATCATTAAATCCTTCAAATCTTCTTTTCGGTAAAAACTGCTTTTGCTTAATCATTCGCTCACCACCATTTGTGACATCATGAACTCAAGTTCTTTTTCTAACTTTTCACTTTCTGCATCTAGGGTATCCAAAGTATCTGAATAACGATCTTGTAGTTGTTCTAAGACTGCGAGTTCTTCAGATAATGGGGTTTCAAGCAAACGATTTACTTTCGAAATGACAGAACCAAACCATTTTTCATACATTAATGTGTCGATCGCTTCATCTGTTAATATTTCAAGACGTGTTTCGGTCATTTCTTTTAACTCTTTTTTCAATTCCCTAACGTCTCGATTAAGTTTTGTACGCTCGTTTAATAATTTTTCTACATTTTTAAGCAATGCATAATCCGTACTCTCTTTTTCAACTGCTTTCAGCTCATTTCTGACTGAGCCGATTAAAAATGCATCTTCTTTTTCATTTAATGCATCACTTAGTGCAATTTCTTCATCACTCTCTTCGACTTTAGCCGCTTCAACGAGTTCTGTTAGTTCTGACTCAACCTCTTGGAGCCTCGTCTCTTTGGTTTCAATATTTGCTAATTCTTCATTATATAAAGTCGTTGTAATCAGATCATTTGGTACTATGCTACCGATCCATCCATCCTGTTCTTCACGTTTCTTATTGCCAGAGCCTTTTGTTACTATATTTGGCACGCGTTTACGGCCTTCTTCATAAAAATCGCTTACTGCGATGATTTCTACGTCCTCAGTTAATGTTTCACTCCAAATGTCAGCAATAATTTGGTAACCGTCATATTCATCTATATAGTCAAATTCTGATAAGATTTCTTTAATTTCATCGAGCATTGCTTCTCGAATACCTTTAATGTCATTGACATCGTTAACTGATTTGAGTAATGCCCAATACTTATCCTGATACGATTTAATCCTGGCTTCTAATGATTTAGATTTTTCTAATACAACATTGTCTTCTAAAACATTTTGCTTTAGTACGTCAATGTCATGTTTTAGCTGAACATAACCAAAACGCACTTCTTCCAAGGCGTTTTCTATTACATGCGGCACTGTCGATTGGAGTACATGCAGATCTTTAATGTTTTTATACGGTATACCGCCAAATAGATGGGCATCCACATCATGTGGAATTTCTTCATCAACCGATTCGATGTAACGTGGAATATTTAAGTTATATTCATTTTCAATAATTTCTTCGCGTGTCGCCAGATGACTATATCCTTTTGTTTCACCACGTTTTACATAAGTATCAACGAGTCTGGCTATGTCTTTTTCTCTCAATACATTCTGTTTACCTTCCTTAGTGAAAGTATGGGAGGCATCAATCATTAGAACGGGTTCATCGAGCGCTCTATTTTTCTTTAGGATGATTACAGTGACAGGAATGCCTGTATTGGTAAATAATTTATCCGGCAGTCCAATGATGGTATCGATATAATTTTTCTCTAAAAGACGTTTACGGATTTGACCTTCTGTTCCACCTCTGAACAATACACCATGCGGTAATACGATTGCCATCGTTCCCTCTTGACCCAAGTGATACAAGCCATGCAGCAAGAAAGCGTAATCTCCTTTAGAATCAGGAGGTAAAACGCCTGCCACTTCAAATCTTGGGTCGCTGACTTTTAAACCTGACTGGTTCCAATTCTTGACGGAATAAGGTGGGTTCATAACGACAGCATCAAACTGCACACCTTCACTCGGCTGATCTGGGTCTTCTGGCCAGTCTTCTGCCAGAGTATCTCCGTTACGGATCGTCATACGTTCAGGGCGCACGCCGTGCAGCAATAAATTCATGCGGGTTAAATTATAGGTCGCTGTGTTTTTTTCCTGACCATAATAATTCAATAATTTCTGGTCGTCTTTCAAAAGATGATTTCTCGCAGTTAACAGCAATGAGCCCGAACCAACAGTGGGGTCATATATTGAATTAATATTAGAAGTTTGAGCGACTATTTGGGCCATTACTTCACTGACCTGTCTAGGGGTATAGAATTCCCCTGCCTTCTTGCCGGATTCCATAGCGAACTGACCGATCAGATATTCATAGGCATCTCCCAATACATCTCTTTTTTGCAGAGCCACCATGTCCAAATCAGCAAATAACAATATGAGTTTTTTAATATTTTTGCTGCGCTCGTTTAAGGTGCTGCCTAGAGCGGTATTTGACAAATCCAGTGTGGAGTTTGAAAACAATCCTTTGAAGTCATCTGAATCTCCACTCACTGCGATAGTCCGCTCAAAATTATTTAAGCTATCAATTACCTTCTGGACTTCGAAGTCTCCATTATTGATATCTGCCATCCAATTTTGATAAAGGTATTCCGGTAAAACATAATACCCTAACACATTACCAATCATATTAGTCAATTGTTCCCCATATTCTTGATACGCTTCGCGATATGATTGCACGAGCTTCATTTTATCTGATTCGGTTTCTCCACTCGTATCTTTAAACGTTTCCAGTGTCTGATCACTTAAAAATTTATAGAACATCAGTCCCAGCATGTAGTCCTTATAGCGGCTGGCATCCATTGAACCTCTCAAATCATTTGCGCCATCCCATAGTCTTCTTTTTATCTCATCTGATGTAATCATTTGGATTCTCCTTGAATATTAATTTCTATTTTAATTTAATATCTCTATATTAACATTGCTCCACATATATGTTTAAAGCATTTAATAATCCATCTTTCATTTCTTTCATTTGATTTGTTGCAAGTTATTACCATTGTACTATATATGGAATTAGGATAAGAGTGACTCTATTGATTTTAACAAAGGAATTCCTAGTCTTTTCAACGTTTTAGGTGATTAAACTGGACTGTATTTAAGCTTAACTGTAAATATAAACCGTATGGTAAGATGGAAAAAAGCATCATTACTGAGGAGGCGCCCAATGAATAATTATCAAGACAAAAACTTTTTCTTCGTAGGTACGACTATTAGTGAAGTTGATTATACGGATGAATTCATCAACAATAATAAGTGGCAGCTCGGTTGGGAAGGCAATGAAGATGAACCGCAATATAAAACGATGCGGACTTACTATGACCAAATGAGCGAAGGTGACTATATCGTACTTAAGTCTACCTACACCCGTAAACACGACCTGCCCTTTTTCAATCCTAACAATGTACATACTTCAGTCATGAGCATAAAGGCAGTTGGAATCATTAAAAACAATCTCGGAGACGGTCATACTGTAGAAGTCGACTGGTTTAAAGACTATCGGAACACCAAAAAGGAATGGTTGTTCTATACCCAAAGACAAGCCATCTGGATGATTGATTATAAAGATTATTGGAACAGCCTATTGATAGAGTTTGCAATAAATGATGTTGGACAGGATTATAGTGTCTTCCTACATGACGAATATTGGCGAGATAAATATTTCACTGAGGCGCAATACGAAGAATATAAAAACTCGCATGAGAATAATATGAATGACTGGATTGATTTTTATCAATCCTTTGCTGTTAAACTGCGAACTTATACCAATGATAGAAAAACATTGATCGAAAAAATTAAGCGTACTTATGATGAAATAGGAATGAAACTTCCCAGACTCGAAAGGGAGTATGATCTGACTGATATAGACCCATTCACCATCTTTGGTTTGTTCAACAAGGGAATCACTGACAAGAACAGAATCAAAATTATAAATGGCTTCAAGGAGACGTTCGCAATTGAACAACCCACTCCGAAATCTTTTGCAGGAATACCGGTTGTCAATAACATGGGAGCCACCTTCTATTATTTCAAGGGAGATAGAGAGGATGGAGACATAGACAACCTATGGCAGATATTCAATGCTGCTTTGGATTATGATCAAGACCCCACTGAAACACATAAAGAAGCATTCATCCAAGCTTTTGATACAGTTAAGAATCAACAAGGGATCAAGTGGAATATAACAATGGGACTTTACTGGATACGTCCATTCTCATTCATTAACTTAGATAGCGTAAATAGAGATTTTATAGCGCATTCAAAGAATATATCAACTGAATTCAATAAGAAGTTCAGCACCCTTAAGAAAGTGCCAACAGGAAACGAATACATTGACATCATAAAAACAGCCCAGGATTCTTTCGAAAGTGGCAACTACAAATATCGTAGCTTCCCTGAGCTTTCATTACACGCATGGTTATCTTTAAGTGAGTCAGATGAAGAAGCAGCTGCAAGTGCTGAAGTCCCCCCCATCAAAACAGAAGATATTCCCAAGTCCGAATATGCCGAAAAGCTGATCTCTGCCAAAAATGTGATTTTAAGGGGCGCGCCTGGTACCGGGAAAACATACCTCGCACGGAATATTGCAGCAGAGATTGCGAGCGGTGGGAAAACACCAAAATATAAGTTGCTCGATCAGAAGCATCAACACAATATAGAATTCATACAGTTTCATCCAAGCTATGACTATACGGATTTTGTCGAGGGATATAGGCCTACAATTGATGAAACAACGGGCGAAATGCATTATGAAATCATTCCCGGAGTCTTTAAGAAATTTATCAAAAAAGCTATAGCGGGTAAAAACAGCGAAGAGAAATTCGTTCTGATCATTGACGAAATCAACCGTGGGGAAATCTCAAAAATTTTTGGAGAACTGTTCTTTGCGATCGATCCAGGATACCGGGGTGAAGAGGGAAAAGTCAAAACCCAATACTCTTCCATAAATGATGTGGATGATTTCCTATACGTACCGAAAAATCTATATATCATCGGTACTATGAATGATATTGACCGTAGTGTTGAGAGTTTCGATTTTGCAATGCGGCGTCGATTCCGCTTCATAGAAATCACCGCTGAGACTCAGATTGATATGCTAAGGGATAATCTCGAAGATCACGAAAATGCCACCAAACATATGCGGAGGTTGAATGAAGCGATATCTGAAGTAGAAGGCTTGAACAGCCATTACCATATTGGCCCCAGCTACTTCCTGAAGCTTAAAGATATTAATAATGATTATGGTTTGTTATGGCAAGATTATCTCGAACCATTGCTGGAAGAGTATGTGCGCGGATTCTTTGATGAAAAGAGTATACTCTCTGACCTCAAAGCAGCCTATAACGGTGATGATGTGGAGTACGATTATGAAAACTAAGGATAATACAATGACTGCATCGTCTGATGTGACCATCAGTAACGCATTCATGGATAAAATCGCCAATAAGGATATTGAGGAACTTGAGACTTCAAACTTATTTTTATTTCCACCAAAAGTCAGCGAATCCGATGATCTGGATGCCTCACGTTTTGTAATGATGGCCAATACTGACGAAATCAAAACCACAAATGTGATGGGCGTTATAGGCTATAGAAATGAACGATTATTCATCGGCTCAAGATTCGATTCAGAAAATGATTACTTCTTTTATTATATGCTGAAAAAAGTATTGAATATGAATGTCATCGATACTGAGGTTAATATGGAAGCTCAGAATGGCTTCTTAGAGCTGCTTATTCCCATCTTTCCCAAGTTTTTAAATATCGCGATGAAAAAAGGACTCTATAAGGAATATAAAGTGCATCGCCATAATGACACCAACATTAAAGGTGCCATTGATTTCAAAAGACACTTAAAGAAGAACACACCCTTCTTGGGGAAAGTGGCCTACAATACACGCGAATTCAGTTATGAAAACCATATGATCCATTTAATCAGATATACCATAGAATTCATTAAAAGAAGACGTGATCTAAGAAAAGTTCTCTACATGAATGACACTACAAAAGAAAATATACGGGTCATTGAAGAAAATTCACTGCAATTTGATTCCGAGCATATGTCGAAGATTATTCATCAGAACATCAGGAAACCAATACGGCACGGATATTTCTTTGAATATCAAGCTTTACAGAGATTGTGCATTGCGATACTAAGAATACAATCCCCTCATTTCAGGAAGCACTCTAATAATGAAGTCTATGGCATCTTATTTGACGGGGCCTGGTTGTTTGAAGAATATGTAAATACGATAATCGGATACCAATTTCTGCACCCTCAAAATACAAAGGGTCTTGGACGTCATTATCTATTCAACTCCGGTAATGGATTGATCTATCCCGATTTTATAAGTAAGGATGAGATGCAACCGAGGGTCGCAGATGCTAAGTATAAGCCTAATAGAAACATTCATGGCAGAGATTATCTCCAACTTGTCGCGTATATGCATCGCTTTGAAGCAACTGAGGGCTATTTCATTTACCCTTTCCAGGAAACGTTAAATAATAATCCAGACAAAACATTATCATTGTTAAAGGGTAGAGAAAAAGCTTCGATAAGAGAGCCTAGAATAAATATAATTAAATCAGGCATTCGAATCCCGAGCCAATCGCGTGATTTTAAGAACTTCGAAGAGAGTATGATAGAACAAGAAATAAAATTAAGAAATAGGATGATCACTTCTATTTCTTCTATTTGATGAAACGTTCTATCCTTTACTCTTTAAAGTCTGTTTTTATTGACTGTGTATGAAACTATTTCGTTTGTCAAAATAAGCTAGAGAGTTCTTTTTCACCCATGTAACCCAAAAACACTTTCAACGGTGTACAATAGTTCAATGACTTTCTCGATATGTGGTTTCTTCTTGCGGAGCCGGATGGGACAAAAGTCTAATCGACCGTGTTGAAATCCATTTCTTTGGGCAGCCAATCCTGTCTGAGCAGTCCATTGGAATGTTCATTCACCCCCACCTGGGGCGCGTTCCAGCGTCGGCAAAGTAGATGGACAAATTATTTCGATTGCTCATCGATCTCCAATTGGAGAATCCCTTGCCACAGTTGAAGGTGATGAACCTGAATAGGTTTCTTGACCTCTTATGGCACCACATATTAATGGCTGTTTCAATATCTTTCGTCGTCCGGCCCCTGGGTTCTAGTGTGATGATGGTTTTTGACAGACGCTCGATCGTCGTGATGACAGCACTCTTGTGACAAACACCGACAATGGTATCCCCCTCGATATGGCCGAACTCTTCATTAAACGTTGGATAACCCTCCACTCTTTCAGAGATGTTGCTTCTGAAGGTTTGACGGTCTTGACGCTCCTGTTGACTATTGGGTTTTCGCTTGCCCTGCATCGGCAGTGCGGTCGTATCAAAGACCTCCCGTTCGAATATGCGATACAGTGTGCGACCCGAGGAGTCAATCGGCGTCTCCTGCCTGCCGGCGACGACCCCCGGTGTCCAGCCGGCAGTCACTTTCTCTATCACATGTGACTGTTGGTCTTCAGGCAGCGCTGTACGTTTTCTACCACCCCGTTTTTTGTTTTCTTTATAGCGCTGATAATAATCTAGCACGGTATGTCCGTTCCTGATATATGAGAAGCCGATGTCCCT
>CAYTIR010000047.1:0-18403 GCA_964437955.1 uncultured Staphylococcaceae bacterium | reverse complement strand
TCTTCCTCATAAACAAGGACAATCTCCTGCGCCATCAGTTCACCGACAGAGAGTTCAACAATCTTCTCTATCTTCTTTTCTTCAGGCATCTGGATGGAGTTTGTTACAACCAATTCTTTTATTACAGACTCTTCAATTCTGGAAATTGCCGGCCCTGAAAGTACCGGGTGGGTACAGCATGCATAGACTTCCTTTGCCCCCTTATCCAGAAGTGCCTGTGCCGCAAGTTTCATTGTACCGCCTGTATCGATGATGTCATCGATGATGATGGCAGTGCGTCCTTCAATTTCACCGACAATATTCATCACTTCAGCAACATTCGGTTTCGGACGGCGCTTATCAATGATGGCAATCGGTGTTTTGAGACGATCGGCCATCTTACGGGCACGCGTCACGCCGCCATGATCCGGAGAAACGACGACGACTTCGTCGAAGTTCAGATTTTTATGTTCCAGGAAATAATCGCTCAATATCGGCACACCCATGAGATGGTCGATTGGAATGTCGAAGAACCCTTGAATCTGCGGTGCATGCAGGTCCAGAGAGATCACGCGGTCTGCTCCCGCTGTTTCTATAAGGTTCGCAACAAGCTTGGCAGTGATCGGCTCACGCGAACGGCTCTTACGGTCCTGGCGTGCATAACCGTAGTAAGGCATCACAATGTTGATCGTTGCTGCCGAGGCACGTTTCAAAGCATCGATCATGATCAACAGCTGCATCAGATGTTCGTTGACCGGCTGACTTGTCGGCTGGACAACGAATACATCACACCCACGCACGCTCTCATCGATATTCACTTGTACTTCCTCATCAGAAAAATGCTGTACGGTGATTTTTCCTAATGGAATCCCGATATGTTCGGCAATTTCTTCTGCCAGGGGCTGGTTGCCTTTCAAAGAAAAAAGGCGCAAACTGGAATTTTTGTATTGGTTGCTAGAAGCTAACATGTTCATCCTCCATTATTTATCTTTTTTGTAGTATCCCGTCTTCGTCGTCTGCCTGTTTCTTGCGATGGCCAGGCTCTCTTCAGGTACTTCATCAGTGATTGTCGACCCTGCTGCAATGAATGATCCGTCTCCAATTTTAACCGGTGCCACCAGGTTGGAGTTGCACCCGATGAATGCATCCATTCCGATTTCTGTACGGAATTTGTTTTTCCCATCGTAGTTCACTGTAATCGTACCGCATCCGACATTCGTACGGGAACCGATGAATGCATCACCGATATAACTCAGATGCGACACTTTGGATTCATCTTCAAGTGTGGACTTCTTCACTTCTACGAAGTTGCCGACTTTCACTTCCCGGCCGAGTTCGGATTGTGGCCTGAGTTGTGCAAACGGCCCCACTTTAGTCCCTCTGCCAACTGTCGATTCCGTCACTATTGAGTGCTTGATTTCCACATCGTCATCTATAGTGGAATCTTTGATTTCTGTTCCAGAGGATATAATAACATTTTTACCGATTTTTGTGCTTCCCCGAAGTATTGCTCCCGGATAAATAATGGAGTCCGTCCCGATTTCCACCTCAGCATCGATGTAGGTCGTCTCCGGATGAATCAATGTCACACCGTTTTGCATATGCATTGTATTAATGCGATTTCTAAGTATCTCTTCAGCATTTGCGAGAGCGACTCTGTCATTTATGCCAATCGTCTCTTCAAAGTCCGGCGAAATATATGCCTCCACCCGTGCACCTTTGTCACGCAGGATGGATACGACATCCGGCAGGTAATATTCATCCTGTGCGTTATCGTTGTCCACTTTATCCAGCGCATTGAACAGTGCCTTATTGTCGAATATGAAAGTTCCGGAACTCACTTCTTTTATTTCGCGCTCCAGATCCGTCGCATCCTTCTCTTCGACGATCCGTTTGACTGAGCCATTCTCTTTCCTGACAATGCGGCCATATCCAAATGGCGCTCGGGTGCGTGATGAAAGGATTGTCGCTTTCGCTCCCGTATCCAGATGATATTTCATGAATTCCTGCATCGTCGTCTCTGTAATGAGCGGTGTGTCCCCACAGACGACCATCGTATGACCTTCAAGACCTGCCAGTTCCTCTTTCCACTGCAGCACTGCATGGGCAGTCCCCAGCTGTTCCTTCTGCACTGTCTTATGGATGCCGTCACCTAAATATGTGCTTACGGTCTCGGATCCATGTCCCAGCACAGCAAAGATGTCGGTGATTCCCGATTTATTCAGATTCCTGATTACATGCTGAATCATCGGAGTACCACATACTTCGTGCAGCACCTTGAATTTTTCGGACTTCATTCTCGTACCTTTTCCGGCCGCCAGAATAATCGCTCTCGTTTGCATACTCTACCTCCAGTTTATGACTACTCTAATTATATTTTACTACCTGAGTACTTTCAAGGCGAAACGGATATATGTGTCAAAAGGCTTGTAATTAATTTAAAAACAGCGGCACTTTCCCTCCTCATGATAAAATCCCGCAAAGCTGACAGTTACAGCCCTGCGGGATTCGTATCATTATTTATCTTCGTCGACTTCAAGCTCGCCTTCTTTGGGTGCGTCGCGATGTTCATCTTCCTCGCGGACCACCTGCTCTTTGGTCGGATCTACAATCGATTCTGCAGTGTCTTGAGCGTTATTCTCCGATTCCTCGGATTCGGCTTCGGATTCTTCGTACACTCTCATTACTTCTTCCTGTACATGCTGACGCATGTCGGAATGGATTGGATGGGCAATATCACGGAATTCACCGTCCGGTGTACGCTTGCTCGGCATTGCCACAAACAATCCGTTATTACCTTCAATGACCCGGAGGTCATGGATTACAAATGCATCATCAAACGTAATGGATACAAGTGCTTTCATCCTGTTGTCTTGGTTATTCACTTTCCGCAGTCTAACATCTGTTATTTTCATAGTAGTCTTCCCCCAATAAGATTATTGTTGGATCGTATGTGTACTGCTTCAGTCCACCAATACTTTTATGAATCCGTTTTCGATGCAACGACTTCTACTTCAACTTGTACATCTTTCGGTAGACGACTCACTTCTACACATGATCTTGCAGGTAGTTTACCCGGAAAATAGGCGCCATAAACGTCATTGATTTTTGGGAAATCCCCCATATCTTTAATGAAAATCGTTGTTTTCACCACGTTTTCAAAGCCCATGTCTGCCGCTTCTAGCACTGCACCGACGTTTTCCATCACCTGCTTAGTCTGCTCTTCCACATCTTCTGATATGATTTTCCCGTCAAGTGTCAGTGGAATCTGGCCGGATGAATAGAACATATTTCCGACTTTTACTCCATGGCTGTAAGGTCCAAGTGCTTCAGGTGCATTTTTAGAATTGATTGGTTCCATATTTAAAATCTCCTTTGAATGTTTAAGATTTATGCTTTTTGAAACTCACTTTCAATATACTCCAGGCAATTGCCCTCTTCCACAAGGAAAGATTGGTTAAACTCATCAATATCAGACACTTTCAAAAGTGAGGTGTAATCGTTGAAACGGCGGTGTTCCACCTGCTTCGCCTCAACCAGTACACTGACTCCCACGACTGTTGCCGAAAACTCCTCCATGAGATTGATCACACCTGTGATCGATCCACCCGCCCTCAGGAAGTCATCCACGACAAGGACCCTCGAGCCTTCCTTCAAAGTCCGCTTGGAGAGCACCATCGTTTCTATTTTCCGGGTCGATCCGGAAACATAGTTTACAGAAACAGTGGACCCTTCCGTCACTTTGTTATCTTTACGGATTACCGCAACCGGTACATTCAGTTTGCGGGCAACAGCATTCGCGAGGGAGATCCCCTTTGTCGCTATTGTCACGACCGCATCGATTTCTTCATCCCCGTACATCGTGGCGATCAGCTCACCGATATTATTCATCAGTGTGGGGTGTCCCATGATATCGGACATATAAAGATATCCGCCCGGGAGAAGACGCTCTTTTGTCTTCAGCATGCCCATGAATTCCTCAACGATTTTCTCAGCACGATCGTAGCTGATCTTAGGCTGGAAAGTGACGCCCCCGCCTGCACCTGCTGTCGTCCGGACAATGCCGATGCCGTCATTTTCAAATACATCTTTGATGATCCGTATATCTTCACTGATGGAAGACTTGGCCTGATTGAACTTATCCACAAAAAAAGTGAGTGGAATGAGCTGGTTTGGGTGGGCCGCCAAGTGCTGGGTCATGAACACTAGACGCTCACTGCGTTTATATTTCATAAGATTACTCCTAATACCGTATTTTATATAACGATATTAACATAAAAGTTCGGATTTGAGCAATTACCCGAGCAATCTTACTTTATAAACTTCGGAACAGCACCCTTTCATTGCATTATAAAGGTGGGTGGCCTGCCTTTCTTTTTGAACAAAACCGAATACTGTCGGTCCGCTGCCGCTCATCATTGCGAAATCTGCACCGCTTGCAGCCATCCTGTCTATCAATTTTTTAACATCCGGATACTTGCGGCAGGTGACTTCCTGTAAATCATTCTTCATCAGGGCGATAATCTGCTGGTAGTCCCCTTCTTTAATTGCCGCCACCATCTTGTCTGACCCCGGCGGGTTTTTACCCGGCTTTAGAGCCTGATAGATTGTCTTTGTCGAAACGTTGATCTTAGGCTTCGCCAAAATCACCCATGCATTGGGCGGCTTCGGAAGATGTTCGATTTTTTCTCCTCTGCCCGAGGCGATTGCAGTACCGCCATGGACGCAAAAAGGAATGTCTGATCCCAGTTGTGAGGAGAGCTCAGCAAGTGCTTCGGTTTTTATTCCCAGATCATAGAGGGCATTAATACCCCGGAATGTTGCCGCCGCATCCGCTGAACCTCCTGCCAGCCCTGCGGCAATTGGTATCTTTTTATCGATTTTGATGTCAACACCGGTTTTTATGCCATATGTTTTCATCATCAGGCTTGCTGCCTGATAGGCAAGGTTGCGTCTGTCTGTAGGCACATACTGGTGTTCAGTATCAATGACTATCTTTTTATCCTTACGTTTTGAAAAAGAGAGCTGGTCATTCAAGTCCACAGTGGTCATCACCATGTTCACTTCATGAAAGCCATCTTCCCTTTTGAACAATGTATCCAGCGTCAAATTGATTTTTGCCGGCGCAGTTTCAAAATGCATTCTTTCACTTCCATTTGTACGTTCATTTTTGTATCAGTTTATCACAAATCCAACTAATACAATATGCACGTTTATCATAAAGTTTCAGGCACCTTATTCGGCGTCGTTTTTAATGCCTCCATATTGCCCTTTAAAGAACGTCAACGGCTCTCCATCATCGAACAGGATCTCTTCCACCTGTCCCAATATGAGCGTATGGTCACCTGCCGGAATCTGCTGATACGATTTGCATACGAGGGCCGCCAGACTGTTTCTGAGCACCGGCACCTCATCAATTACATCGAATTCTATTTCACCTTCGTATGTCTTCTGTTTGGCAAAGTGCATCGACAGATACCTTTGTTCCTCAGTCAGCAGGCTGATGCCGAATGACTCCGCTGTTTTAAGCTTATCGAGCATTGTTGCTCGATTATCTATGGAAATCAAAACGAGTTTGGGATCCAGTGACACAGACATGAATGCATTTGCAGTCATACCATGAGTCTCCCCGCCTTCGTTTACAGTGATCACAGTAACACCTGTCGCGAACCTTCCCATTGCGTTCCTGAATGTACGATCTTCCATAACAACACTTCCTTCTCATTATTTGATAATAAAAAAATTGGAAACAGATACATTTAATGTACCATATTCCCAATTAGTCTGAAAATTTTATATTACTTTTCGCTGTCACTTGAAAAACAGTCTTATTGGCTGAATTCCCCTTAATGTCATGGGCCGAACTTGAACACCATGCTCTGATACCATTCCAGTATCAAAAGTTATAATATCCCGAATCTGCAAATCGGAAATTTAACGGTTTATTATGGATGCTGGTCTGTATCATTTGTAATCACAATATAGTTTAAATAAAATCTTCCTTAAAAAAAGTTCGGAAAAATTAAAACAAAACGCTTGAAATGTTTATGAGGACATGTAGAATAGACTTTGTACTTACTTTTTATAAGTAATAATCAATTGGTAATTCAAAATAACGGAGGAATTCATTTATGGTCAAAATAGGTATCATTACAGGCAGTACACGCAAGGCACGCGTTAACATGCAGGTTGCAGAATGGGTGAAAAACTTCGCGGATAAACTAGATGTGGATGCAGAGTTTGAAATTGTCGACATCAAAGAGTACGACTTCCCGATGTTCAACGAAGATCTTCCACCGGCAATGGCGAACAAACAATATTCCACTGACGCCATCACTTCATGGTCTAAAAAGATTGATGAGTTGGACGGCTATATATTCATTACACCTGAGTACAACAAAAGTGTTACATCTTCCCTTAAAAATGCAATCGACTACATCGGTCCAGAGTGGGGGAACAAATCTGCAGGTATCGTAGGCTACGGTTCCACACTCGCAGTGGCAGCAACGCTTTCCCTGCGTCAGATCCTCGGAAACCTAAACGTAGCAACAGTGGCACCTTTCGGTGCGTTCAGCCTGTTCACTGACTTTGAGAACATGAGCACTTTCAAACCCGCTGAAATACATGATGCGACAATGGAAAACGTTGTCACTACAACTGTAAACTGGGCAAAAGGCCTGAAGACGATCAGATAATCATATATCGACAGAATAGAGCCCCGGGCATCATCATATGTCCGGGGCTTTACTCAGGTGTTTGCCGCTTCCATACTCCAGGAAAGCGTGTGAGGAAGCCGCCCGCTATAATAAAAAGCCATCATCTGATATAGATGATGGCTTTTCTCGTTCAATTATTGGATTACAAATGCTTCTCGTTCATCATTATAGAATGTCACTTCGACGTTTGCTGTCAATACATCGGTATATGTATATGACACTCTTTCAAAGTTATGTTCCTCCTGATCAAGTTCTACGACGAAGATCGAAGGATATGTTTCTCTAAGAATACCCCGTCGTTCAATCAATTTCTTGCGCCCTCCGTTTGCACGAAGTAAAACTGGGTTCCCCAATTGACATTCAAGAATATTTTTGATGTCGACTAAAGTTTTTGGCATTTGGCCCACCTCACTAAATCTATTATAGCAAGTTTACATAATTCTGTCAAAATTTCATCGAAATCATTTACTTTTGTGTCTATTAGGAGATTATTTTCAATTCGGGGAAGTTTTGAATCTTGTGATAAATATTTGCATATTCCTCAATTGAGATACTTTCACCCCTGCGGCGTGGGTCAATATCCGCCGTCTCAAGCAGCTGACGGATAATATCCTTATGCTTCTTCCCATCTTCAAAAACGTTCATATAGTTATTTAATATGGTCTTACGTCTTTGGCCAAATGCACCGCGTGTCAATTTGAAAAATAAAGTTTCATTATCGATCGCGACTTTCTTCTCTTCGCGACTTACCATCTCCACGATGATGGAATCGACGTTCGGAGGCGGCATGAATACCGTCTTGGGAACCTGCTGCACTATGCGCGCTTCTGTATAATAATCGATCGCTATGGACAATGAACCATAGGATTTACTGTCCGGACACGCGCTGATGCGTTCCCCGACTTCTTTCTGCATCATCACATAATACCGTCCTATCGGCAGATTCTGCTCCAGGAAGTTCATAAGTATCGGTGTTGTAATGTAATACGGCAGATTGGCGACAACCACTACTTCATCGCAAGCTGAAAAATGGGTATCAATGGCTTTTTGGATATCGGCTTTTAGAATATCTTCATTTATGACGGTTACATTGTCATATGGGGAAAGGGTATCCGCAAGTACAGGCACCAGCCGCTGATCTATTTCAAAGGCGACAACTTTCCCTGCACGTTTAGCCAGCTGTTCAGTCAATGAACCGATTCCCGGTCCGACTTCTATGACGCCTGTCTTTTCATGGATGTCCGCTTTATCCAGCACTTCCCGGATCACATTCAAATCCACAAGGAAGTTCTGTCCAAGGCTTTTCTTGAATGAAAACCCATGGTCTTCAAGTATTTTCTTTGTTCTGCCTGCCGTTGCAATATCTTTCATATTACTCACCCGTCAACTCTTCCAATATATTTAATATGCGTTCTTTGTCGATATTGTATCGATTCAATTTTTTTCTCAACTGTCCTGCATTGGCATACCCGATATTCAATCGATCACAAAGATATCTTCTTCTGACTGCAGCTTCAGAACTGCCTGAGAGCCCCCAGCCGGTCATGTCTGCCAGCGTGATCGTTTCTTCGGTAACATCCATATTCGTATACACATGTGACAAACTCTCGCGGATTGCTTCAACGCTTGCATGCTCTATGCCTATCCCGCCTAACCTGCCTTTGGCTTTCTCCCTCGGCAGGAAGGCTTCTTTAATGTTCGGAAAACGTTCCAGGATGGTGTTGCGTATCTTATGGCCCGGAAAGTCAGGATCAGTAAAAATAATCGCACCACGTGCAGCCAAAGCGACTTCTATCTCTTTAAGTACCGTTTCATTGATTGCCGAACCGTTTGTTTCGATTGTTTCACAAGAAACCGCCTCGTTCAAACGCCTTGTATCATCGCGTCCTTCTACGATAATGACTTCTTTTATAACCGGTTTTTCCATACTTTTCGCTCCTTGGTTCCATCATACCATAATTGTTTATCCAAAAATAAAATCACCGTCTAAGCGGTGATTTCATCGCTAAATGCCAAAAAGCGTTTCGGCATTCTTAGTTGTCTGTGCTGCCAGATCCTCATACGTCATTCCGCGCAGCTCAGCTATTTTTTCTGCAACCAGCTTCACATATGCCGGTTCATTTCTCTTTCCCCTGTATGGATGCGGTGTTAAATAAGGGGCGTCTGTTTCGACCAGCAGTTTGTCAATCGGTACATGCACCGCTATGTCCTTAGGATCCTGTGCATTTTTAAATGTGACGGGGCCGCCCAATGAGACATAGAAGTTCATATCAATGATTGTATCGGCATCTGATTCATCCCCACTGAAAGCATGCATGATGCCTCCGATTTCATGGGCACCCTCTGATTTCAAAATCCCGATGCAGTCTTCCGTCGCATTCCTGTTATGGATGATAATGGGAAGCTGCACCCTCTTTGCCAGTGCTATCTGCTTTTTGAAAACTTCCTTCTGCACGTCATGCGGAGACTTATCCCAGTGATAATCGAGACCCGTCTCCCCAATGCCGACAATTTTAGGATGGCTGGACAATTTCTCAATCCATTCAAGATCCTCATCTGTACAGTCTATGGCATCTACCGGATGCCAGCCGATGACACCATACACATTATCGTACTTTTCCAGGAGATCCATTGTACGTTCAATGGTTTTACGGTCAAACCCTACGACGACCATCTTTTCAATGCCCGCTTCTTTCGCCCTTGTCATCACTTCTTCCAGATCTTCATCATACTGATCTGCATTCAGATGCACATGCGTATCTATCAACATTGCAATCACTCCAAACCTTATTTTACAGTGCTGCCGTTTTCGATTCCGTCCGGTACAGAAATGAGCGTCAGGCTCTTGCCTTTCTCAGCTGTGAGTATCATTCCTTCAGAACGCTCCCCGCGCAGTTTGACAGGTTCGAGGTTCGTCACGACAAGTACTTTCCTGCCGATGATATCCTCAGGTTCATACTGAGAACGTATGCCGGAGACGATCTGACGCTTTTCATTGCCCAGGTCCACTTCTATCTTAAGAAGTTTATCGGCTTTTTTAACACCTTCTGCATGGATTATGGTTGCAACTTTGATTTCGACTTTATCAAAATCCTTGATGGTGATGAGCCCTTCTCCAGATCCTTCTTCCTGCTCTCCCTGGTCGTCTTCCTTATCCGGCGTCATCAGTTCCTTGATGTGCGCCACTTCAGCTTCCACGTCCAGTCTCGGATAGATAGGCTGGGGCTTGGCAACCATCTGCTCGTCAATGCTGACGCTGCCGTATTTGAATACTGAATCAAATGTCTGCAGTTCGTTGTCGGTAATGTTCATCTGTCTGAAGATTTCCTTCGGTCCATGTGTCAGATACGGTTTGAGGAGTATCGCTGAAATACGGATGTTTTCCGCCAGGTGCACCATCACATTCCCCAGTGCTTCACGGCTTGATTCATCTTTGGCGAGTACCCATGGAGCCGTTTCATCAATATACTTGTTCGTACGGCTGATGATTGTCCATACCGCTCTCAATGACTTGTTGAATTCCATCTCTTCCATGGCTTCTTCATACAGACGGACATTTTCTTTGACCGTCTCTTCCAGGCTTTCATCGAATTCATTTTGATGACCTTTATATTCAGGCAGCTTGCCGTCGAAGTATTTATTGATCATGGAAATCGTACGGTTCACCAGGTTGCCGAGGTCATTGGCAAGGTCGTAGTTCGTGCGGTCCACGAAAGCTTCCGGTGTGAACACCCCGTCGGAACCGAATGGCACTTCGCGCATCAGATAATAGCGGAGCGCGTCGAGACCGTAGCGTTCTACCACCGTTTCCGGATAGATGACATTCCCTTTGGACTTGGACATCTTACCGTCTTTCATTACAAGCCAGCCATGTCCTAAAAGCTTTTTAGGCAGTGGCAGGTCCAGAGCCATCAGCATGATCGGCCAATAAATGGCATGGAAACGAACAATTTCCTTACCGATCATATGGACGTCAGCCGGCCAGAATTTTTTAAACAGCGCATCATCATCAGAGCCGTAACCGAGGGCAGTGATATAGTTACACAGCGCATCGATCCACACATATACTACGTGCTTCGGATCGGATGACACCGGGACGCCCCAGGAGAATGTCGTTCTGGATACTGCCAGGTCCTCAAGTCCGGGACGGATGAAGTTATTCAGCATTTCATTCCTGCGGGAAGCCGGTTTAATGAAATCCGGGTTGTCATCATAGAATTTTTCCAGACGATCCGCATATTTGCTCATCTTGAAGAAATAGCTTTCCTCTTTGACCAATTCCACTTCATGGCCGCTCGGTGCCACGCCGCCTGTCATATTGCCATCTTCATCCTTATATACTTCTTCCAGCTGTGTTTCTGTGAAGAACTCCTCATCCTGTACGGAATACCACCCTTCGTATTCCCCAAGATAAATATCCCCCTGCTCAAGCAGCTGTTCAAAAATCTGCTGGATTGCCTTCTTATGGTTTTCACTGGTCGTGCGGATGAATTGATCATTGGTAATTTCCAGCGTTGACCATAATTCTTTCATATATGCAGCCATATCATCCACATACTTTTGAGGGGAGATGCCCATTTTCTCAGCCTTCTGCTCAATCTTCTGCCCGTGCTCATCTGCACCGGTCAGATAATAGACATCAAACCCGCGCATGCGCTTGTATCTCGCCATTACGTCACATGCAATTGTTGTATAAGCGTTACCGATATGAAGTTTCCCACTTGGATAGTATATCGGCGTGGTGATATAGTAAGTTGGTTTTTCCATGCCTTTTCCTCCTATTAGTTCATTTATTAAATATAACTAATTTCGTCCCGCTTTTCAATGATATCAGTGGCGTCTTCTATATCGACTGTGCTATAATCAGCAAGAACTTGGAGATATAGGGAAATACCCATTGACATCATCCAAGACGTATGATACTTGCATGTTTCGAAATGCTATTATCGGGTATCAAAAGTTATATTCTTAATACGATTCATCAGTTACTTATAAAAATATTGGAATTTGATGAAGAACGGAAAGTATGGAGGGATTTTTTGTGAAATCAACAGGAATTGTACGTAAAGTCGATGAATTAGGGAGAGTTGTCATCCCTATAGAACTCAGACGTGTACTGGATATTGAAGTAAAAGATGCACTGGAAATTTATACTGACGATGATACAATCATCCTCAAAAAATACAAACCACAGATGACTTGCGATGTCACTGGTGATGTATCTGAGAAAAACATGCGTCTTGCGGATGGCCGTATCATTTTGAGCCAGGATGGTGCACAACAGCTTATAGATGAAATCAAATCAAAAATGGAATAAATAGATAAAAAATAATCGATGGACCATGACGGTCCATCGATTATTTTTTATGGTATTCATCATAAACATCCTGCTTGCGTAGTCCCCTTAGATCGGCAACAGTCTTGATGGCCTGCTTCGGCTTCATCCCTTCTTCTATCAATTCTTCTATATGATCAATGACCGGCACATCAAATGTTTCCTCAATTTCCGGCGCCCCTTCCACGACGATGACAAATTCCCCCTTTAAAGGAATATCCACACCCAGCATTCCGACCATTTCGGCGGCAGAAGCACGTTCATGCTGCTCGAATTTCTTGGTTATTTCCCGAGAAACACTCACTTGCCTATCCGGATCGATGCGACTGATGGACAGCAGCGTATCTTTTATCTTGTGCGGTGACTCATATAATACCGATGTGAGTGGATGTTTCATGATTTCTACGAGTTTGTCTTTCCTTTTCCGTCCTGTCTTCGGCAAAAAACCGAAATACGTAAATTCATATGATGGAATCCCGCTTGCTACAAGCGCCATCGTAAATGCGGAAGCGGAAGGAATGACGACATAATCCAGATTTTCGCTCTGCATTCTTTCTATCAGCTCAAAACCGGGATCCGATACGACAGGCATTCCCGCGTCACTTACCAGGGCGAATATTTTACCGTCCTTCATCTCTTCTATTATATGATCTTCGACCTCTTCTTTATTGAAATCATGATAGGACCTAAGCGGTGTATCGATATCAAAATGATTGGTCAGCTTACGTGTTGTCCGCGTGTCCTCACAAAGAATAACATCCACATTTTTCAGAGTATCTATTGCCCTGAATGTCATATCGTCCAGATTTCCGATCGGTGTCCCCGTTACATATAAGTGCATGTCTCAGCCCCGCTCTCTATCAATGCTTTTTTTGCTGACCTTGTCAGTTTTTTAATTGCATGTTCCCGCTTCATTGCTTCACTTTTTGTTTCAAATATTTCGTAGTATCTGAGTGTGACGGGAAGACGGTTGCGCGTGTATTTTGCCCCTGTGCCATTATTATGGGTTTCTATGCGTTTTGCCAGATCTGCAGCATATCCCGTGTAAAGAGTCTCATCCGCACATTCGACAATATAAGTGTAATACTCAGCCATAGTATACCCCCAGCATTCCGCTGGAATATTCTCCATCCGTATCATAAATATAAAACGGCGGCAGGACATCGACATATGCCTGGCTGTGGAAAATGGCTTCCACGAGCACAAACATGGCTGTTTCAGATTTTTGATCATTATACACATACTGCAGCCGTCTGATGCGGAAACCGGCATTCGACAACTCACTGATGACCTCCATACTGCGTTCGGCGCGATGCACCATGTAGAGGCGCCCTTTATTCTTCACTAAAAAACGGGCCGCTTCTACCACGCCTTTAAGGTCGATATGTACTTCATGCCTGGCAACGCTGTGCGGTCCCAGGTTTTTCAACGGCTGATCGTTGGTAAAGTATGGCGGGTTCACCGTGATTACGTCAAAGGATGAATGATTGAACATTCCCTTAACCTGTCTGATATCCCCGGTATGCATTGTAATCTGATCCGTTTTCTCATTGAGTGCGATGCTTCTTTCGGCCATATCCGCAAGTTGTTCCTGGAGCTCCACTGCTTCAATCTGCTGATCCGTCCTGTGAGACAGCAGCAGCGGTATAACGCCGTTACCGGAGCAGAGGTCGATAATTTTCCGGTCACGCTTCACAAAACGTGTAAAATCAGCAAGCAGCAGTGCATCCACTGAAAACGAGAATACTGCCCTGCTCTGGATGATCTGCATGGATTCCCTGTAAAGCTCATCCAGACGCTCTCCCTCTTTCAACATGTTTTTCACCTCAAATAATAAAGACGGCCGCAGCCGTCTGTCACTTCCCTCTATGTTCAAGAAACCCCTGACAAAACAGGCAGTCCTCATCGTTTCTCAGGGTACCGAAATGCACACTGCACACATGGAACCCCTCTTCATAAATACTGTTCAAAGTATTCCCTTTGAAAGAATTCTCTTCTACAGTCTCATCTTCTTCATGGAGTTTTTCATACTTTTCCTTCTCCATATTCAGGGTGACGTTCTCTTCGACAAGACGCACAGCGAGCTCCTTTAAAGTCTGGAGATCATCGTGCATATTATTCATATCCGCTTCCATTTTACTGATGTGCATGAATAAACGCTCACGATCCATGATTACACCTCTCCGGCTGCTTCAAGTTCATCGCAGTGGAATTCACGGATATAATCGTCCTTATATTTAACTTTGACGACAAGATCCAATATGTTCATCCCTACTACAAGTCCACGGCCGTCAGGCGTATTGATCGTCTGACCCACGTCCGGCATCCGTTCACGTGCATCTTCATAATACTCATCCTCATAATTGAGACAGCACATCAGCCTGCCGCATGCACCGGAGATTTTAGTCGGACTGAGGGAGAGATCCTGGTTTTTAGCCATCTGTATGCTCACAGGCGCAAAATCCCCAAGGAACGTCGAGCAGCAATGTGCACGGCCGCACGGGCCGATGCCGCCAAGATACTTCGCTTCATCCCGGACACCAATCTGACGCAATTCAATTCGTGTCTTGAATTTATTTGCCAATACACGTACGAGACCTCTGAAATCCACCCGTTCATCAGCTGTGAAGTTAAAAATCAGTTTTTTACCATCCAATGTGAATTTTGCATTCACCAGATTCATATCCAGTTTTTCCACATCTATTGCAGATTTGCAAAATTTCATCGCTTCTTCTGCGCTGCTTTGGTTTTCATGAAATTTTTCCTGATCTTTTTCTGTCGCTGTGCGTACAAATTTACCATCAGGCTCCACTATATTATCTTTGGAGATCTCATAATTCCCTTTGACGACACGCAGCATTTCTATGCCACGTTTCGTTTCTACTATTATATAATCATTGCGTTTCACCTTCACCTGGCCACTTTCAATATAAATGTTATCGAAGTAGTCCAACTGGGTTGCAGTGATAAGTTCTATCATATTATTCAACCTTTCGAGCAGATAACCATACTTTCAAATACGAGCATCGGGTGGACATTGGACTGCAGCATCCGGTTTGCTGTTTGAATTTCATCCAACATTTCAGCCAGCCGTTTTATAGAATTTTTGCCCTTTACCTGTTCATCTCCGAACGGTTTATAGCTCTCGAGTTCAAGTGATGCATGCATTGACTGGCGGACGAAACCGTCAATCAATTGAAGCATCAGCATATAATCCCTGCGCTCAGTACATGTGTCGACCAGCGGCTTGATGTCTATGAGCACTAAAGGGTGGTTGCCGATCCATTTGGATGAAAACTCAATGGCCGTCTTTCTCATTGCAGAGAAATTCTCTCCAAGATCTTTGACATGCTGTGCATTGAGTGCCAATATATCGACGGTATTAAGTTCCGCCTCCCCCAGATGTTCAAGGAATCTTGTACGGTCTTCTTTTTCACCTTTTATATGGATATGCTGAGATCTCGAATGAATGGTGGGCAAAATACTGCTCTTATCTATTGTAAGCAGGATTGCTATTGTCTTTTCCGGCGGTTCTTCAAGAAATTTCAACACGCTGTTCTCTGCTTGTGGTGTCAGTTTCTCAAAAGCTTCGATTACATAGACTTTATAGTCTGATTCGGTCGGTTTACGGTTCATTCTGCGTACCAGATCTTCGACCGCCTCTTTTTTAATCGATGTTTCGTCGGTCTGAAGATAAAAATAATCAGGATGATTCCCTTCCGAAACAAGTGTTTCATTACGCGGTGTTTGTCCCAGTATCTTGAGCGCGAAGTATTCGCTGTGACGCCTCAGAGTTTCTATGGCATCCCCTTCAAACATATAAGTATGACTGAGCCTCCCGCTCTCAATAATCCGATCCAATTGCTGTACTGCGTTAGCTGTCTGTATGTTCATAAAATCTCTTAAAATCTTTCAAATTGTTCGATAGGCAGAACAAATACTGTCGCTCCGCCAACTTCAACCTCGACCGGATAAGGGATGTAGGAATCCGCATTGCCTCCCATCGGAGTTACAGGCGCAACAGTCTGTTCCCTGTTTCCGCATGTATCATCCAACAGTTTGAGCAGTTCATCCACACGTTCATCCTCAACACCACAAAGGAATGTTGTATTTCCTGCCCTTAAAAACCCACCCGTTGAAGCAAGCTTTGTATTTCTGAAGTCATTTTTAGTCAGCCTGTCGGCCAGCCTCTGACTGTCGTGATCCTGAACGATTGCGATAACCATCTTCATGACTGATCCACTCCTTGGTCCAAATATTGGTTGATTATTTCCAATGCATCCCGAGTCACCTTTTCCGGAGACTGGTCAGCATCTACTATCTTAATGCGATCCGGGTAATTTTCTGATAATTCATTATACCCCAAAACAACATCTTTATGAAAACTAATTTCCTCTGCATCCAATCTGTTGTGATCGCGTTTGTTACTTTCTATTCGATGAAGTCCGACTGCAGGGTCAAGCTTCAGATAGATTGTCAGATCGGGCATATGATCTTCGATGGCAAAACGGTTGATGTTCATCACCTCGTCTGTACCTATGCCCCTTGCAAAACCCTGATAGGCAATGGAACTGTCCACGAATCGATCGCAAAGGACAATACTGCCCGACTCGAGTGCAGGAAGCACTTTCTCAATCAGGTGCTGACGTCTGGCGGCTGCAAACAAAAGCGCTTCAGTACGTGGATCGATATCATTACCCTTTGAGAGCAGAATCTCCCTGATCGATTCGCTGACCGCGATACCACCAGGTTCTCTGGTAGCCATTGTGTCATATGTTTTGACAAGCTGTTCATATACTTTAGAAATTACTGTTGTCTTCCCGGAACCTTCCGGACCTTCAAATGTAATGAAATGACCCATTAACTTTCCTCATTTTTATAGTATTCAATATTATGCCTTATACCCTCTATTCTAACATGATTATACAGATTATGCGTAATCCTTTTGATATGGCCGGCGGTGATTATCTCCCCTTCATGTACTAGGGGAATTCCCGGAGGGTATGGTACTATACTGCGCCTGCACGTCTTATCGAGTAAATTCCATACATCCATGAATGATGATACATTTCCCGGTTCATTGCTGCCGGCATCATTTGTCCCGGCTTCTTCTTCGGAAGTAATTTCAGCAATCCGTCCAATCAGCATTTCAAATGGATATTCATCTCCTTTATGGAAAAGGGGCAGACACCACAGAACGCCTTCATCCGTCACCATCTCATGATTGATGTGGTGGCGTTCTGTCAGAATGTTTGCCAGTCCATATGGAGAGATTTCCTGATGCTTTAATAACAGCTTCGCCGGATCCGATTTTTCCTCTACGGTAATACCTTGTTTTTTCAGTGCCTCCATTATCTGACTGCGTTTCTCGAAGAAGCTTTCGGGATGAAAGGTCTTGTAGAATTCATGGGCACTTTCAATAGAAAGCATGACCATATAAGAGGGGCTCGATGTTTCAAAGCAATTGATGTATTTCATCACATCATCATGAAGGGTCTGTGATTTTGAGAAAATCACAGAGGCCATCGTCAAGGCCGGCAACATCTTATGATAGGACTGAATCGTAATATCCGAGCCGTATACCATAGAGGAATTCGGGAAACCAGGAGCGATATCAAGATGGGCACCGTGCGCCTCATCTGTGATGACGCTGGCATTATACCGGTGGGCGTGGTCAATCATTTGTTGTATATCAAAGGCCTCCCCTGTGTAGGTCGGATATGTAAAAATGACTGTATCCCCTCTATTTAATTTAAGTTTCAGGAAATCTGATGCCCCGGTTTCGATATGATAAGCGCCTGTCAGCTGCAGGCCATGATATACAGACTTGTGGGCATCATCCACAATGATGAATCTATCCGTACTATTCTTCAATGCATAAATCGCCGACAGAATACCATTTGTTGTACCATTCACCATCATTTGAGCGATATACCCCGGATATTTTTGACTTAGATCCATATTGATCTTTTTCAGAATACCCTCTGGTTCATGCAGGTCATCCAGTCCATTTATTTCAGTCATGTCAAAACGGGCATCGATCATCGAAAGATACCCGATAGTATTATTTTTATGACCAGGTACGTGCATTGATATGTACCGTTTTTCATCATTCAGCATATTTTCAATCTTCTTATATAGATTCATTTTATTCACCACTTTATTTATAACACGGATGAGTGAAACAACCAAGAAGAGGGTCAAAAGGATATTCTCACTGCATTAAAAATCCACGCATTCCTTCAGTTCTTTATCCGGTATTACACTCTGTACTTCCATAACAGTCAACAGCTTACAGACATAAGTTACATAAGGATAAAAAAAAGAGACCTCAAAGGGTCTCAATGCGGCTCATCGCATCCATTATATCCTG
>CAYTIR010000046.1:0-18678 GCA_964437955.1 uncultured Staphylococcaceae bacterium | reverse complement strand
GCACCGTCCACACCTGATGTATACATATCAGCCATAGTAAGGGATACTGAAAACATCCTGGGCAACATCAGACGCAGCATTTTCCTGAATCATACTCCTATGCCAAATATCGCTGAAAACCCTCAGATCTTTTAACATGACTGAAATAAAAAACCGCTCCATGAGCGGTTTTTTACTTATTGCTTTATATCAAAATCACTTTTACGTATACGATAGTTTCTGAATAAATAACTTCCGAATAAACCAGTTAATCCTGAAATGACTGCGACAATCGCAGCAAACAGTACAACCTGCGAAGCCGGATTGAAACCAAATAACACCAGAAGACCTGCAGTTGGTGTCGCTGTGCCCGGAGCATCATTTATAAGCCCGGAGTACGCAATGACCATACCGCTTAATGCGCCGCCCATAAAGTTTGTTGCATAGATTGGAACGGGGTTGGCACTGACCAGATCAGCTTTCGAAAGCGGCTCTATGGCCACAGAGATTACAGACTTCAAATCCCCGATTTTCAGTTTATGGAAGATGACACTGTTTATAAAAGCAGAACCGAAAGCAGCCAGGCTTCCGACTGCCATGGGTATACCAGTCAGACCAAGCAGTGCGGTCAGCGCCATTGAACTGAGCGGTGAAGTTCCGACAACGGTAATGATCCCTCCTAATAAAAGACCCATGATAAGCGGGCTGGCATCCGTTGCAACTTCAATTATGCTCCCTATTCTGAGCAGGGTTCCATCCACCAGTGGCGTAATGCCCTGCCCGATGAGCCTTGTGATCGGGACAATTACAATGACAACGATGATGAAATCCAGACCATTCGGTATTTTTTTCTCAAGGAATTTTGCTCCAAATGAAACTATGTAGGCAGCAATCAGTCCGGGAATCAAACCAAGCCCCCCAAGCGAAACCGCGATGATGGCAGAGTTCTGGGCATTCACTTTCATTGTCAATGCAACCAGGAAAGCCACAATCACTCCACTCAGGAGTCCAGCTTCCAAGCCTGTTTCCTGGAAAAACTCAATACCGAGAATATCCCCGATGACGAATCTCTGCAATGCTTCGACCAGGAATGTCGCAATGGCCGCACCCGCAAGTGCCCCCATCACATCTGCACCATAAGGCGCATAGTAAGTAAACAAAGTGAAGAATATTAGTATGACCAGTAATAATAGTATGCCTGTTAATTGTTCCATGTTCTATCCCCTATCGATAAGCCAATGCAAAAATAACACTATGCTTTGTCATTACCATTCAAGTAGTCTATCGCTGCACTTCCTATTGACTGTGCTGCAATGAGCAGTGATGCTTCGTTGATTTCAAATTTCGGATGATGGTGTGGATAAACTTTCCCTTCAGGTGCTGCTCCGATGTATATGAAACTGGACGGAAGCTCTTTAGTATAATAGGCAAAATCTTCCGATGGTGGCTGAGGGTTGCACTTCTCCACAGAAGTGACGATGTCCAGATCAGCATCTTTAATCGCTTTTGTAAACTTACGTGTCAATTGCGGATCATTATAAAGCGTGGGATAGTCGTCTTTATACTCAAGTATATTGGTGACACCGAATGTCTCTTCTATACCGGAGGAAATCCTTCTGATTTCCTTTTCTATCGTCCTTTTAGTTTCATCACCCATCGCTCTGACATCACCTTCCAGAACTACCTGATCTTTGATGACATTGAAGACCCCTTTACCATCGAATGAACCGATTGTGACCACTCCGGATTCGAATGGGTTCAGACGTCTCGAAACGATCGTCTGAATTTCAGATACGAAATGCGCGCCGGCAACAATGGGATCATTTGCAAGATGAGGGGAGGAGCCATGTCCACCTGAACCTTTTATCGTCAATTTGAAGAAGCCCCGTCCCGTCATGGATTCCTCTTCCCGATATAATACTTTACCAGTTTCCATATTACTCATGACATGGGCACCTAATACATTATCGACGCCATCCAATACACCATCAGCAATCATCTGTTGTGCACCACCCGGCGGCAATTCTTCAGCATGCTGATGAATGATGATGATTCTGCCCCGAAGCTCCTCTTTCAACTCTATAAGGGTTTCTGCCAGGATGAGCATGTAGGCAGTATGGGCATCATGTCCGCACGCATGCATCACACCTTCATTTTTAGACGCGTAAGGCAATCCTGTTTCTTCAGCAATTGGCAATGCGTCGAAATCAGCTCTTAATGCCAGTGTTTTTCCAGGTTTACCGGTATCAATTGTGACTCTGACTCCATTACCCCCGACCCCGGTTTCAACTTCGGCGTCCTTCCCTTCATAAAATTCTGCTATATACTTTGCTGTCTCAGTTTCCTGAAATGAAAGTTCAGGATTTTCATGCAAGTATCTGCGAATGTCAATCATGCGTTCTTCTTTGTCCTTCAAACGTTCCATCAATTTATCAAGCGGCATTGAAACACCTCCAAAATAGCGTCTTCAAAATAGTTTTGTCATAAATATAAAATTTAATACTTTAGTTTTAAATCATTTTTATTATCAATGTAAACTACCTTACCAAAGTTCAAGTTATAAATTCAACAAAAATACTAAAAATTCGCAAAGATGAAATTTTATATTATAAAAAACAGTTCAAAATGAACTGTTTTCAAAATTATATATTCATCTGCAGTAAATGGAAATCATCATTACATATTAAAAAAGACCGGGGGCGTTCACCCCCGGCCAATAGACTTTTCATCGTTATTTCATTTCGAACGCTGGTTCCAGATGCCCTTCTTTTTCAAGCTCGGAAAGGAAGTCATAAACTTCCTGGGAAGTAAAAGCTTCTTTCACTGCCTGCAATGCTTCTGTATCCTTATTATCTTCGCGTGCAACAAGCTGGAGTGCAAATGTATTATTTTCATCTTCTTCCAGGAATACAGCATCATCAGGTGTCAGACCGATACTGTCGATATAAGTAGGGTAGTTGAATACCAATTCCACACCATCTTCGTAAGCGCCTGTAAGGTTAAGCAAGTCTATATGAGTAAATTTAAGATTGTGCGGGTTCTCTTCAATATCATCCACTGTCGCCTGATGACTGACATCTGCTGACAAAGTAATCAGATCATGCTGTTCAAGAATCATCAGCGCACGTGCTTCATTAGTTGCGTCTGATGGAATTGCCACTTCTGCTCCATCTTCGATGTCTTCTATGGAATCGTACACTGGAGAATAAAAGCCGACAATCGCATTATAGATTGGCTGCATTGCTACCAGATTTCCATCCTTTTCATTATTGAAAACTTCCATGAATGGTTCGTGCTGGGCAAAACTTGCATCCACTTCTTCATTCAGAAGTGCTTCATTGTACTGGATGTTATCCGATACTTCAACAAGTTCAATTTGATACGGTTCCTCTATCGCATCGCCTGCTATCTCAACAATATCTGTCATCGGCGGCAGGTGTGAAGCGATTTTAATCACGTTATCTTCTTCAGAAGCACTTTCTCCGCCTCCGCAGCCTGCCAGCAATAATGCAACACCAGTTAGAAACAATCCTTTTTTAAACATATGTAATTCTCCTCTTCTAAATTATTTATCTTTTATCCAGTCGGGCTGCGAGTTTCAGTCCCAGCCACTGGGCAATGATTACAAATACGATAATGACTGCGATTGCTGTGTACATAATATCCGTTTCATAGCGCTGATAGCCATAGCGGATGGCAAAATCCCCGATACCGCCACCACCGACGACCCCCATAATTGTGGAATAGGAGATGAAACTCACAAAAGCTGTTGTAAACCCGATGATAAGGGAGCTGCGCGCCTCGACATAAAGGAATTTCCATACAAGCTGGGGCGTTGTAACGCCCATCGATCTTGCTGTTTCAAGCACACCTTTCGGTATGTCATGCAACGATTGTTCTACGAACCTCGCATAAAGTGCGATTGCAATGAGCATCATTGGAAATGAAGCCGCCACAGGGTCTCCAGTTGCACGTCCATAAAAGTAGCGGATCAGCGGCTGCATGACAACGACCAGGAGCAGGAAAGGAAATGAGCGGACAATGTTTACAAACACATTCGCTATTTGATACAGGACTTTATTTTCAAGCGGTTTGCCTTTGGCAGCAAGGTAGAGCAATGTACCGAGAGGCAATCCCAGAAGTATTGCCGCCACCATTGCAAACACCATCATTATTCCTGTTTCATACAAACTCTCGACAAGCGGGGGAGTGTATTCTATGACACGTTCTATGTATGTTTGAATCATTTCAGGCATTCTGCAGCACTTCCAATACACGTTCATAGTAAGACTGGTCCGTACGGTCTGTACCAGAATGCTGTATCTCAATGGTATCAATCAGCCTGCCGCGCTCCAGTATCGCAGCCCGATGGCACAGCTGTTTTATCACATTGAGTTCATGTGTAACGATGACTACCGTCATATCAAATTCATTTTGGGCTTTCCTTAAAACATCCACGATCTCATCTGTCGTTTTTTCATCAAGTGCGGATGTCGGTTCATCGCATAACAAAATTTTGGGCCGTGTAACCAGTGCACGGGCGATACCTACACGCTGCTTCTCTCCACCAGATAATTCTGCTGGATAATTATTCCACTTATTGTCCAGACCGACAAACTTTATTACATCATCTACAGGAAGCGGGTTTTTATATTTATGAAGTTCCAACGGCAATTTGATGTTCTCTTCAACCGTTTTATTATTCAGCAGATTGAAATGCTGAAAAATCATTCCAATATCCTTCTGATGCTTTCTTAAGCCACTTTTCCCCAGGGTACCCACATCTATGCCATCAACGATGACATGACCTGAATCAGGTTTTTCAAGTGCATTGACAAATCTCATCAAAGTCGATTTCCCAGCGCCGCTCTCGCCAATTATTCCGAATATTTCCTTATCCTTGATGGATAGGGAAACATTATCAACCGCTTTAAAATTGCCATTATTACCAACAAAAGATTTAATTACACCCTTCATATCAATCAAGCCACAACCACCTTCAATAACCATTTTCCACTGATACTCAGCACCACTTATAATATCATATATGTGCCATTTCCGAACCCTGACGGCTCAAAAAATACCCGGCCAAAGATATACAATCTTCAGTCCGGGTCTAAACTGTCATTTTAATCGTCACCATCGTCATCATCACCGTCATCGCCGTCGTCCCCATCATCACTGTCATCATCATCGTATTCACCTTCATCGACATCATGATCATCTGTAACATTGTTATCTGAATCATCGCCAAACTCTATATAATAATTGTTCTGATATTGGGTATTATAATCCTGAAGTTGGTGGGCAAAGGCTTCAATATCAGCAATATTATTAAAGTCTATCGTGAACCATAATACTTTGAGTGCCTCTCCGCCTATGGCGTCCACTGTGACGAGCGCACCTTCATCATCATCGTCTACACGCTGAATGATCTGGTACTGTTTAGGATGGGTGTTTTGATTCAGAGTAAGATGCACAAATTCACCACCCACCTCATTTGAAGCAATTTCTTTAGCTTCTTTTTCGGAAATCAGCGTGTTTGCTGCTTCTTTTTCTTTCTTTTCAGCCGCTTTTTCTTTTTTTGTCTGCTCAGCTTCTTCATTTTTTTGCTTCTCTTTGGATTTCTTTGGTTCTTCTTTTTCAACTGACTCCTCAGATGATTTTTTCTTCTCTTTTTCTGCCTGCTCTCCGGATGCCTTTTCTCCGTTCTTATCCTCTTTATTTTGCGTTATTTTTTCCGTTGCGATATTTTCCACATTGCTGTCGTCACGGTTTACTTTAATTTCGTATTGATGTTCTTTGGTTCTCAGGCTGACGATATAAAAACGCTCGTCATCCGATTGGGTTATGCCTTCGATTTCTCCGGCATACCGGTCTGTGACTATCGCACGCACTTCCTCTTCACCGATATAATCGTCACCGGACTGATTTACCAATAAATAACCCAGTGCAATACCGGCGGCAACAGCAGAAACCGCAATCAGCAACTTAGTCGATTTCTTCATTTTTCTTCACCTTTTTAATAGTCAATTTAAATGTTGTTCCTGCACCTATCCGGCTTGTCACACCGATATTAATATCATTTAAATTCGCTAATTCTTCGGCAATGGACAAGCCGAGGCCAGAACCACCCGTTTTTCTGGTCCGTGCTTTATCCACCCGGTAAAAGCGTGTGAATATATGGTCGATATCTTCCTGCGGTATTCCGATACCTCTGTCCGTTATCGTTATTTCGACGTTATCATTCTGCTCATATATATCCACGGATATCTTGTCAGAGCTGTACTTATAGGCGTTATCCAGGAAGACTTTAATCAGCTGGTCGAACGTGTCCACATCAACCAGACCCAGTACATCTGCATTATCAAACGTGAGTTCAATTTCCCTGTCATATACAGTTTCAAGGCGCTCTGTCACATTTTCCATCAGTTTAACAAGGCGTATCGGTTCCAGAACAAATTCCTCATCTTCCCGGCTCACCTTCGCAAAGCTCAACAGCTGTTCTGTCAAATACTTCATCCTTCTCGCTTCATCACTTATGGCATGAATGCTTTCATCCAACACATCTTCGCGCGATTTCCCGAAACGCTTGAGCATCTGACTGTAGGAGCTGATGACAGTGATCGGTGTCTTCAGTTCATGGGATGCATTCATGATGAACGCCTGTTGATTTTCATCATGGGTTTTTAAGTCCATCATCATTTCATTGAACGCCTCGGCCAATTCCTTCAGTTCCTTCGTATCCTTCTCATTGATTTCAATCATCGTATATTTGCTGGTATTGTCGGTCTTCTTCATCTTATCGATCAGCTTGTTGATCGGCTTGATGATGGTGTTGGTGATGACACGGTTCAAGAGGAAGATGACAATGAGGATGATCAGTGTTGAAATCACCAGGATCCACTTCAACACTTCAAACGTATCATATAAAAAATAGACATTTTCATAAATCTGCAGATTGTACACTTGACCGTTATCCCATATAACAGGGAGCGACACCATCACAAATTCCATGTCTTTATAAGAGACAGATCTTTTATATTGTTTGGTTTTGTACGGCTCATTTAAATCCACATATTTAGTCTCTGTGGATATACGGACCACGGGATTCTCTTCTGAATCGACTACTTTGATATAGCCGTCAGACAGCAGGAAAGCCTGCAGGACAGCTTCACTGTTGACATTATTCGCATTGGCGTTTTGAAGTTCCTGCATGATGTTTACACCGCGATTCTCAAGTTGCTCCATTTCTGCGTTCAAGGAGAAGTTCTTATATGAGAAATACACAAACAGATTGATCATTATGACAACAACCACTGTCATGACCGTTGTATATAATTGGATTTTCGTTCCGAGTTTCATTGCGTCAGTCCTTCACTATATAACCAATACCTCTGACACTTGAGATAATGGATGGTTTATCACGATCTAGTTTCTTACGGATATATCGTACATATACATCTACAGTATTCGTATCCCCGTAATAATCAAACCCCCACACCGCTTCTATGATCTGTTCGCGTGACAGCACCTGATTTTTATTTTCAATCAGGAAATAGAGGAGATCATACTCTTTTTGAGTGAGATAGATCAGCTCATCCCCGATGTATACTTCACGTGCCATGGGAAGGATGGTTAAATGCCGATATTCAAGGTCATCCGGTTTGGTTTCGACTGTTACAGTCTTCTGTTTCAACTGTGTACGGATCCGGGCGAGCAGTTCCTCGATTTCAAAAGGTTTTGTCATATAATCATTGGCACCGGAATCCAGACCGCTGACTTTATCCATTACTGCATCCCGCGCTGTTAACATTATAATACGGATGTTCTCATCTTTTTGCCTCACCCTGCGCAGCACTTCCAGACCATTCAATTCGGGAATCATGACATCCAGCAATATCAAATCGAATGGAGCTGCTTCATATCGTTCCAAAGCTTCTTTGCCGGTATAGGCGATTTGCACTTCGTATTCTTCAAATTCCAATTCCAGTTGAATGACACGTGAAATCTTTTCGTCATCTTCAACAATCAGTATCCTATCCATTTATAAATCTCCTAACGTGAATTGATATAATAAGAATATTATTACACCAATTATAGCATGTTACAGAGGGCCAATTCCCTTAGAGAATTATTAAAATACCATTAAAGAAAGTCCGGATATTCCGCAACCAGTGAGTAGGTGGAAATCAGTCATCGTTGTCCTCCTCGCGGCCTTCTGAGTCATCCTCATCATCGTGGTCTTCTATGTCGTCTCCGTCATCATCATCGTCTTCTGTATCGAAATCCTCTTCCAGAATACTCAAGTCCTTCGCATTGATATCCACTTCGTACTCTTCCTTGCCATTCTTCATTTCAATTTCGTAATAATAAACACCGTCGTCCTCATCAAGTTCAACATCCATCACTTCACCATCAAATCTTTCCTGGGCTGCCTTAACCGCTGCGTCTGCACTTTTCAGATTCTTTTCGCCTTTATTTTCTGCGTCTACTTCAGCCTGCTCTTTCGTATCCCCATCTTCGAATTCGAAGTGGTCGTCTGAATCTTCATCCAAGTCATCTTCACTGTCAAAATCTTCTTCAAGAACCTTCAGATCTTTTGCATTGATATCCACTTCGTACTCTTCCTTGCCATCCTTCATTTCAATTTCATAATAATATTTGCCATCGTCTTCCTCGAGTTCCACTTTTGTCACTTTGCCATCGAAGTTCTCTTTTGCCTTGTCTACCGCTTTCTGTGCATTCTGATCTACTTTGTCATTATCCACTTCTTCAGTCGTCTGCACTTTTGCTGTACCTTCGTTGCCGTCATCTTCCCAATCCATGTTTGTATCTGCACTGACACTTGAGCATGCCCCCATCAGTAATGCTGATGCAATCCCGCCGGCTAATAAATATTTTTGCTAATCATTTTATAACGCCTCCTGTTATTTGTTAATTTCATTATAGGAAGCGCCTCCTAAAGGCTGGTTAATGAAATATTAAAAAACGGTTAAAGGATGGAATTATTCCTTTAACCGTAATCTACGTCACTGATATTCACTTATTTAATGAGCTCAAGACGTGCCTTATAGCATTTTCTGCATACAGGCACGTATTCTTCATCTCCCATTTGAATCGTTTCGCCTACATTGACCGGTTCACCGTCAAGCATGCGCATATTCAATGTCGCTTTCTTATTGCAGAACTGACAGATGGTTTTCAGCTCATCAATTGCGTCGGAAAGTTCAAGCAGAACCTTGCTGCCTTCAAACAATTCTCCTTTAAAATTGGTCTTTAAGCCAAAGCATATGACGGGAATATCCAGATAATCTGCAATATCACTCAAATTATGAATATCCTGTCTGGAAAGGAACTGAGCTTCATCCACGACTACAGCATGTACTTTGGATGCTTCATGAATTTCTTTCACTTCATCATATATATCTTTATGTATATATTCACACAGCAGTTCGAGTCCGACTCTCGATTTTATTTTTTTGTATCCGCTTCTTGTATCAACGGGAGTGGAATAGGCCAGACATTTTTTCCCCTGGGTCGTGTATTGATGATGTGTAGTTATGATCTGATTGCTTTTATTACTCTGCATTGTGCCATATCGATAATAGAGTTTTGCCATATAATGCACCGTCTTTCTATATATGTTGTTTCATTGATTTATATCATTTCTTGTCATGGATGTTACTCCCGAAAATCATGATATCACATTTATTGATGCAGTCCTCCGAATAATGCGATCTTTTCCGCACATTAATCCATACTGTTCAAGTCGGAATATTTGACCCGCCATTGACACAGTTATACAATCTCTTACATATACTCGGAAATTAAATACATAGGAGTGATGTTATGGAGTTCGGGATATTAAATCAAAGTCCAATTCTGGAAGGAAAGGATGCTGCCGCTTCCATCCAGGACACGATCGATCTTGCTAAAAAGGCAGAAAAAGCGGGATACAGACGCTATTACGTTTCAGAGCATCATAATGAACCACTCACAGGAACCGCGCCTGAAATCATGATTGCACACCTGCTTGCACATACTGAGCGTATCAATATTGGTTCTGGAGGCGTAATGCTCCAGCATTATAATCCATTTAAGATTGCAGAACAATTTCAGCTCATGAGCCATTTCTCTCCAGGGAGAGTAGACCTCGGTATTGGCAAGGCCCCCGGTGGTCTCCATCTATCCACTACTGCGCTGCAATCTGAACTTAAAGAAGACAGCCCTTCATTCAATCATAAATTCAAGGCACTCTCTCATTATGTCAATCAGACTCACACCGGCGAATTCCAGAACTTGAAGACGTCACCGGATACATCGCATCCGCCGGAAATCTTTCTTCTCGGATCCGGACCGGACTCTGCTGCATTTGCGGCCTTGGAAAATGTCAGTTTCATATATGCCCACTTCATAAGCAACAGTGAAGAGAAACTGAAAGACAGCATCAAAGCATACAGGGAGCAAAATACTGAAAGTAAGTTCATTGTGGCACTGTCGGTAATCGTTACAGAGGACAAAAACCTGGAATCACAGTTGAAAGAAGAAAATATATTATATGAGCTTCATTATGAGAGCGGTAAAACACTCAGAGTCAAAGGCCGTGAAAGGGCTGAATCTGCAATCTCAAAAGCGGATGAACCGGTAAAAGCAAAAAAGGTGGATGCAGATATCATCATCGGCTCGAAGGAGGAAGTACTCGGAGAATTGGAGCAGTATACAAACAATGCGGATATAGATGAGTTGATGTTCCATCTCCCCTCAAACAATCAGAACATACGCCATCAGACTATCGAAGCCCTCGCTCCCATTCATTCGCTTCACAAAAGCCCGCTATTGAATGGGGCAGAATAATATAATTCCCGGGAAACATAAAAGTGCATCTATAGTCGGACCCATCCGCAATTCTTGATTTGGCGGGTGGGTTTTCTTAGAATTAGATTGTATGAACGAATAGGAGGAGAACTAATGAAAAAATTTATCAACGCCCACATTTACGGTCAGGATGAGGCGGATGAAATACTGATAGAAGATCAGGTATTCAAAGCAATCGGAAAGGATCTGGGTGAGGCAGATGAGGTCATCGATCTTGAACATCGCCTCGTACTGCCTCCTTATGTGGATCCCCACCTGCACCTGGACTATATCTTCTCCGGTCTCGGGGAAGGGAATGCGAATATATCCGGAACACTATTCGAAGGGATACAGCGATGGAGTGACAATAAAAAAACACTGACTAAAGAAATGGTGAGGAAACGGGCACTGGAGGGCATACGAAAAGAGGTCAGCCATGGTGTTCAATATATTCGGTCACATGTCGACATTACAGACCCTGAACTGACAGGCATGAAAGCACTGATCGAGCTGAGGGAAGAGTTGAAGGATATCATCACACTGCAACTCGTTGCTTTTCCACAGGAAGGATTCTTCCGATATGAAGGCGCTGAAGCATTGATGGAAAAAGCCCTGCAAATGGGAGCCGATGTCGCAGGCGGCATCCCTCACTTTGAAATATCATATGAACACGGTGTCGAGTCATTGAAGCGTATCGTAGATCTGGCTGTTAAATATGATGTCATGATAGATATCCACTGCGATGAAAATGATGATCCGAACAGCCGCTTCCTTGAGGTACTTAACGCACTCGTAATGGAAAAAGAATACGGGAAGAAGACAACTGCCAGCCATACATGCAGTTTTGGTTCGGCAGATAACAGCTATGCTGCAAAAATGATGGGACTGTTCAGGGAATCGAACATCAACTTCATCTCCTGTCCAACAGAAAACGCCCATCTGCAGGGCAGGACGGACAGCTATCCAAAGCGTCGCGGACTCACCAGGGTAAAGGAACTTCTTGAAAACGGAAATACTGTTGCATTCGCACAGGACTCCATCGCCGACTACTGGTATCCACTCGGTAACGGCAACATGATGAACATTCTGGACAATGGTATGCACCTGGCACACTACACACATATCGACGAAATCAATAAAGCTTTCGACCTGGTTACTGCTAACGGCGCCAAAGTAATGCAGGTCGAAGACCAGTATGGCATCGAGGCAGGAAAACCGGCAAACTTCATCGTGCTTGATGCGAATGACGCCTATGAAGCCATACGGGAGCGCGCCGATGTCCTTTCTTCAATCAGGCAGGGGGAGTACCTGTTCAAAAGAGCCCCGAAAACAAATGAAATCTCACATGATTTCCTGAAAAATCCATAAATTTAAAAAGGAGCTGCATGCTCCTTTTTTGCTTGTTTCATATTCAAATGTGATTAGAAAAGGCATTTTAAGGATACAGTATAATATTATGAAATAAAGGAGACGAATTGATGATAGATCACACTAAACAATATATAAACTGCGAATGGGTTGATGGAGCGAGCGGCGAGACGATTGAAGTCATAAATCCCGCAACCGGTGAAGCTTTTGGAAGAATTGCCAAGGGAAATGCCGAAGATGTGGATAAAGCTGTGAACGCGGCTCATGATGTTTATATCGAATTTCGCAACACATCTGTTGAAGAACGACGCGAGATGCTCGACAGAATTGTCACAGAATACGAAAACCGCAAAGATGATCTGATAGAAGCAATTACCGATGAACTCGGTTCTCCGATAGATAAATCTGAAAAAGTGCATTACCAGATGGGGCTGAACCATTTTGCCGCTGCACGTGATGCACTCGATTCTTTCGAATTCGAGGAGCAGCGCGGTGAAAATCTGGTTGTAAAAGAAGCCGTTGGGGTGGCAGGACTGATTACACCCTGGAACTTCCCGACAAACCAGACCTCCCTCAAACTTTCCGCTGCATTCGCAGCAGGCAGTCCGGTGGTACTGAAGCCTTCTGAAGAAACACCGTTTGCAGCCGTGATCCTCGCTGAAATTTTTGATAAGGCGGGTGTGCCTAAAGGTGTATTCAACCTGGTGAACGGGGACGGCGAAGGTGTCGGCAATCCACTCAGTGAACATCCTAAAGTACGCATGATGTCATTCACCGGATCCGGCAGAACCGGATCCAAGATCATGGAAAAGGCAAGCGTCGATTTCAAAAAAGTATCGCTTGAGCTAGGCGGTAAATCCCCGTTGATCATCCTCGATGATGCGGATGTAGATAAAGCTGCCTTTACCGCTGTTCAAAAAGTGGTGAATAATACCGGGCAGGTATGTACCGCAGGAACCCGTACGCTGATTCCGGCATCCATGAAAGATGCATTCCTTGAAAAAGTAAAAGAGAAAATGGATCTGGTTAAAGTCGGCGACCCAAGAGGAGACGGCACTAAAATGGGACCGCTAATCAGTAAAAAACAGTATGACACTGTACAGTCCTATATCAACAAAGGAGTGGAAGAAGGGGCCACGCTTTACCATGGCGGACCAGATCAACCCGAAGGGCTCGATAAAGGCTTTTATGTGAAACCGACCGTGTTCTCCGATGTGGATAATAAAATGACAATTGCCCAGGAAGAAATCTTCGGACCCGTCATGTCCGTCATCACCTATAAAGATTTGGATGAAGCGATTGAACTGGCGAATGATACAAAATACGGTCTGGCAGGTTATGTATATGGTGAGGATATGGAAACCCTGAAAAAAGTAGCGCGTTCCATTGAAGCAGGCACAGTAGAAATCAATAACGCCAAAGGTGGCGTCGATCTGCCCTTTGGCGGTTATAAACAGTCCGGTATCGGCCGTGAATGGGGGGACTTCGGTATCGATGAATTCCTCGAAGTGAAATCCATCAAAGGTTATTTTAAATAAATGCCATTGAGCGGACATTCCCCCGACCTTGTCAAGTGAGGTTGGGGATTCGTTCATCAATGAACAAACAAGGAGGAGACAGTTTTGAAAAAGCTCATCAATGAAAGAGAATATTTCCTGGGAGATATGCTGGATGGCCTGAAGTTACACAATCCACAGATTAATGTAATCGAAGATACCGTTGTTGTCAGGAAGGATAAAAAAGCAAACGGGCCGGCAATCATTTCCGGCGGAGGGAGCGGTCATGAACCCGCCCATGCGGGCTATGTCGCACCAGGCATGCTGGATGCAGCAGTATGCGGGGAAGTATTCACATCCCCGACACCGGATAAAGTGCTTGCAGCCATCAAACACGTGGATAACGGCGATGGAGTGCTGCTTGTAATTAAAAACTACGCCGGGGACGTAATGAATTTTGAAATGGCACAGGAAATGGCGGAAGCGGAAGGCCACAAAGTCGACTCTGTCATTGTCAGAGATGACGTAACGATAGACAATGAGGACCAGCGTCGTGGTGTGGCGGGAACAATACTCGTTCATAAGTACGCCGGTTACCTGGCTGAACAGAATACACCACTCGATCAGATCAAAGAGAAAATCGAGCAGATGATGGAATCCCTTTATTCCATAGGGATGGCAGTCCAGCCATGCATGGTGCCGACGACAGGGGAGTACGGATTCAGCCTTAATGACGATGAGATGGAAATCGGTATCGGCATCCATGGTGAAAAAGGGATCTACCGTGAAAAAATCGCTACTGTCGATGTAATCGCAGAACGTTTGCTTGATGAATTATTTAAGCATACCAAGAGTGATGATCTTGTTCTCATGATAAATGGAATGGGTGGGACACCGGACAGTGAACTTAACATTGTTACTAAATATGTGATGGAATCACTTGAAAAAAGAGGGAAAACCATTTCGAAGCTGTTTGTCGGAAATTATATGACAGCACTGGATATGCAGGGCTTTTCACTCACGGTGACCGACAATGCAGGCGAGTTGATCAAAGCATTGAATGCTCCAACGGAATCCAAACACTTTTAAGGAAGAAGGATATATATGAATGCAGATAAGCTTCTAACCCAGCTTCATGGATTGAAAGCAATTTTTGATGATAAGGAAAATGAACTCACAGCACTCGACCGTGAAATCGGAGACGGTGATCACGGCGTGAATATGAAACGCGGATTCACAGCAGTGGATGAAAAGGTATCTGAGGGCAGCACACAGGAAATATTAAAACAGACCGGCATGACACTGATGAGTTCCATCGGCGGGGCCAGCGGCCCGTTATACGGCTTCAGTTTCGTCAAGATGAGTGAAGCCGCCAAGGAAGAAATAGACGCTGACAATCTGGCTGAAATGCTCGATGTATTCTCAAAGACCGTTGCGGATAAAGGGAAAGTCGAAGGTGGCGAAAAAACAATGTACGATGTCATTTCCAAATCAGCAGATGTTTTACGTGAAACAGGAGATCTGAACATGGACGATGTCCAGCAGCTCGCAGAAGAAACAAGGGATATGATCGCCACTAAAGGACGCGCTGCCTACTTCAAAGAAAAGTCCAAAGGTACAATCGATCCAGGTGCTCAAAGCGCAGTCTATATCATTCATGCTCTCGGAGAAGGTGTAAATAATGGCTGACATTCTCATCATCAGTCACAGCAGTCAGATTGCTGAAGGGACGAAGTCACTCGTGGAACAGATGGCCCGGGACGTCACCATCCATGCCTCAGGCGGGGTGGATGGCGGCATCGGAACGAATATCGATCAGATTAGCGGGATGCTGGAAGGGATAGAAGACGATACCATCTGCTTTTATGACATAGGCTCCAGCCTGATGAACCTGGAAATGGCTGTGGAAATGTATGACGGCCCTCACACTGTCCATATTTCCAATGCACCTATTGTAGAAGGGAGCTTCCTTGCAGGTGTTGAAAGCAGCGTCGGCAGCAGCGCGGATGACATACTGGAAAAATTGAATGAGATGAAAAAATAACAGAACTCCCTGATCCGATAAAAGCTGGATCAGGGAGTTTCAATGTGATTAAAATTGAAATGGAAAAGACGCAATCCTAATGCTGGATTGCGTCTTTTTCATTTCCCGGGCAATATATTAATGTCCTTCATGATCTCCGTTCATTTCTTCATGAGATTCAGCACCGCTGCCTTCGTGATGATCACCGCCACCATGGTCATGTGTGAAACCAAATGACATGACAAACAGGGAACCTGCAACGATGATTGCTGCTATGACAAAAGCATGGAACATCATATTCCATGGTGCGTGGGTCGCACCGCGTTCTGTAATATGCATGAACATGAACAGCTGTATTGCTGCCTGTATAACTGCTAAAGCCATAATTGCGATGACGATCCACATCACAGGCAGGTCAGATGATAATGCCGTCCAGGCAGCAATGATAGTCAGCGTAATGGACAGGGCGAAACCAACGATATGATTGATTGGATATTTACTGTGTTTTTTCTCCATTTAGATCACCATCCCAATCATATACACACTCGTAAAGATGAAAATCCAGATTACATCGAGGAAGTGCCAGTAAAGACCTACAATAAACACTTTCCTTGTCGTTACTGCAGTCAGCCCAAACCGTTTGAGCTGGATCAGTATCGCAAGCATCCAGCCGATACCGAGAGTAACATGGACACCGTGCGTTCCGGTCAAGACGAAGAATCCTGACCAGAATGCACTGGATCCGAGAGTTGCCCCTTCGTGAGCGTAATGTACGAATTCATATATTTCGAATCCCAGAAACCCGAGACCCAGCAACAGCGTGATGCCCAGCCATACCATCAGGCCTTTCAAAGAACCTTCCCGCATATTGTGAATGGCAAGACCGCATGTAAAACTGCTGGTCAGAAGGATGAACGTCATGATCAGTACAGTGCCCGCCTCAAACAATTCTGCTGGTTCAGGCGCGCCTGCCGTTCTGCCGAATAAAACAGCATATGTTGCGAACAAGGTGGAAAACAATGATATTTCAGCTGCAAGGAAGATCCAGAATCCGACGATGTTCATCTGTCCCTGATGCGTACTGTATTCCAGAGCTACATCTTGTGTCTTATGTTCACTCATCGGTCATCCCCCTTGCTTTGCGTTCTGTTTCTATAATCTCATCCACTTCAACATGATAGCCGTCATCATAGTCGAATGAACGGATGAACATCATTACGATGACACCAATCAGACCAATGACAGCCAGCGTAATCCATTCGAATACCAAGGCGAAACTTCCAAAGAACATGATGGCAGTCATGATGAATGGTTGCCCTGTATAACTCGGCATATGGATCGGCTTGAGTTTGTCCCTGTCGAAAGTCGTCTGTCCTTTTTCCTTCATATCTATCAGGGCGTCATGACTTTCAATCTCAGGCACTGTGGCAAAGTTGTATTTCGGAATCGGTGTAGGTGTTGCCCACTCCAACGTCCTGCCGTAACCCCAGCAGTCGCCTTCGATATTTCTCGGGCTGAAGCGGAAACTGTATATGACACAATGCACAAATACAATAAATCCGAGCCCCATTACGAAAGCGCCGATTGTTGAAAGGAAATTCAATGTGAACCATTCCGGTCCAACTGTGAATATTCTTCTGGCCATACCATCCAGTCCCAGGAAATATTGAGGGAAGAAACATAGATGGAAACCAATAAGGAACAGCCAGAATGCCCATTTACCAATGCGTTCATTAAGTTTGTGTCCAAAAATCTTCGGATACCAGAAGATGAGCCCTGCAAAGCAGGCAAACACTGTCCCCGGTATTAAAACATAGTGGAAGTGGGACACAAGGAAATATGTGTTGTGATATTGATAATCTGCCGCTGCCATCCCCAGCATCACACCGGTAACACCGCCAATTGTGAAACTTGGTATGAATGCGAGTGACCAGAGCATCGGCGTTGAAAATACTATTTTTGACTTATACAGGGTTGCCAGCCAGTTGAAGATTTTCACACCTGTCGGTATAGCAATCATCATGGTCGATATGGAGAACACCGAGTTTACGAAAGCACCTGCACCCATTGTGAAGAAGTGGTGCACCCAGACGACAAAGCTCAGACCGGCGATAATGACTATCGCTCCCACCATGGTTTTATAACCGAAAATTTGTTTCTGGGCAAATGATGCGATGACCTCCGAGAAAATCCCGAACGCAGGAAGTATCACGATATATACTTCCGGGTGTCCCCACATCCAGAACAGATTTGCCCACATCATCGGCAAGCCTTCACCAGTCAGAGTGAAGAAATGCGAACCAAATATCCTGTCGATTGTCATCAATGCCAAAGCGACAGTAAGAATCGGAAAGGCAAAGATGATGATGAATGTTGTAATGAGCGTTGACCATGTGAAAATAGGCATTTTCATTAAAGTCATGCCTGGTGCCCTCATTCTAAGTATCGTCACCATCAGGTTGATACCCGTTGCCAATGTACCGATACCTGAGAGCTGAAGACCAAGGAGATAGAAGTTTATTCCAGGTCCCGGGCTCAGTTCTGAGCCTGCAAGTGGTGCATAGTTGGTCCATCCCGCATCAGGCGAACCACCTATTACGAATGACAGATTGAACAGCATTGCACCAAAGAAGAACGACCAGAAGCTGACGGCGTTAAGATATGGAAATGCAAAGTCTCTTGCCCCAATCTGCAGTGGTACGATGATATTCATCAAACCGATTAAAAACGGCATCGCCATGAAAATGATCATGATTGTGCCATGGGTTGTAAAAACTTCATTATAATGTTGTGCATTCAGGAAGTTCATATCCGGAAATGCGAGCTGTGTACGCATCATCAGCGCATCAACACCGCCGCGGAATAACATCGCGAGTGCCGATAGTATATACATGATACCGATTTTTTTATGGTCGACTGTAGTCAGCCATTCCTGCCAGAGCCATTTCCATCTTT
>CAYTIR010000045.1:17371-19083 GCA_964437955.1 uncultured Staphylococcaceae bacterium | reverse complement strand
CTGTCGGCAGCGTAATATCAAATTCCTGCATCAGTGTCGTGAGCGCAATATTCAAAAGTGTCTCGTTCAAAATTGCGAAAAAAGCGCCAATGATCAGTGACAGCATTATAGGCAGCGTTTTAATGTCAGGATTTTCGGATAAGTATTCGTATTTAGTTGCAGTGCTGGTGTTCTCCATATATGGAAACCTCACTTTAATAATCTATCGGCATTAATCATAGGCATAAAGCTTAAATCAGCCGACATTAGATTATAATATGTGAGTAAAATAATAACAACAGAAATATGTTCAAATCAGAAAAATAAATTTTTGTATTATGCTCGATGTGGAGCATAGTTCATGATAAAAGCAATGCCGGTTATGTATAATGGATATGTTGATATATGATGGGAGTGAATGCTATGGAAACGGCTTTTCTTTCAAAAAGACCGGAATATAAAGCTGAAGTGGCCAGAATCATATTTGAGCGTTTTCATTTGGACGAGAGAAGAAAAAGGACATTCAAAGAGACAGTAAAGTTTTTTTCGCAGACCGGCATTGAAGATTATCCGATAACCATGATTGCATTGAAGGGCGGTAAATGTGTCGGCACAGTATCCATATATAAGAATGATTTCCCCGAAAGGCCGGATTATCAGCCCTGGCTGGCGGCATTGTATGTCCTGCCAAAATACAGGGGGCAGGGCGTTGCGGACAGATTGGTTGCAGATATGCTGGAGCACTTAGCTAGACTGGGGTACAGGACCATTTATGCAAAGACGGAATCAAAAACAAGGTATGACTACTATATTCAAAAAGGCTGGGAACTCCTTGAAGCGATAGATGTGGAAGGCCGTATAAATTATATTTTCAAGAAAAGGAACGATTGATATGAGGTGCGGGACAAGATGTTTCGTTGTCACTGTTGAACAGAAAAATGAATTGATAACTGAAGAAGTGTCCGCGCGTTCGCAGGTTGATGCCAGAAAGATAGTACGGCAACGGTATGGTGAAGATTCTACAGTGAAATCGATACGGAAAAAGTGAGACGGATGTACGAGAGCATATCGGGCTTTTATTATTTAACAGCGGTGTTTTGTAAATTTAATTTATGATATTATAGTATATGGCAAATATGAATGAAGGGGGCATTATTTTGGCAGAGACAGCAATGAAACTGGATAACCTCAAGAAAAAGATAGGATCCAAAGAGATCATCAAAGGGCTGGATTTTGAAATACATAAAGGCGAAGTCTTTGGGTTTATCGGTCCGAATGGTGCAGGTAAAACGACGACGATAAGAATGATGGTCGGACTGATGGGAATAACAGACGGAGATGTCAGTTTTTTAGGTAAAAGTATCAAATCGGATTTCAAAGGTGCAATCAGTGAAGTGGGGGCAATTGTTGAAAATCCGGAAATGTATCCTTTCATGACCGGTCTTCAGAACTTGAAGCACTTTGCACGGATGAGCCCGGGGGTTACAAAGGAACGCATCAATCAGGTGGTTTCACTCGTCGGTTTGGAAAAAGCGATTAAAACAAAAGTCGGCAGATATTCCCTGGGCATGCGGCAGCGCCTGGGAATCGCCCAGGCGCTGCTTCACAACCCATCGGTGCTGATACTGGATGAGCCGACAAATGGTCTCGATCCGGCAGGAATACGCGAAATCCGAAAGTACATCAGGAAGCTTGCCGATGAGGAGAATGTCGCCGTAATCATTTCAAGCCAT
>CAYTIR010000045.1:0-17361 GCA_964437955.1 uncultured Staphylococcaceae bacterium | reverse complement strand
ATCGAACTGATGTGCGACCGGATCGGTGTCATTAAAAATGGAGAGATGATTGGTTTCCAGGCAGTGAATGAACAGCAGTCGGAAGCAGACCCTGAACGTAGCATCCGTTTGGAAGTGGATCCGTCAGACAGTGCCATGAAGGTGCTTAAGGAGCACCATGGCATCGAGGCTGCTGAAAATGAAGGCTATATAACTTTCAGTGCAAGAAAATCACTGATGCCGAATATCGTCACTACTTTGGTGTCTTCGGACATATTGGTGTACAGAGTGGAAGTTTCCAGCGCATCCCTCGAAGATAAATTCTTCGATCTGATTGGAGAGAATGTCATTGGCTAAAATACTCAGTCTCATATGGAATGAAATAACAAAAATATATATACAGAAATCCACATGGATCATGTATATCTTCTTAGCTCTGCTGATTGTTGCAGTGGCTGTCATTTCAGCGACTACCGATATGGTGAATAAAGAATACGGCGAAGACTGGAAGGACGAGCTGCAGAGCGAAAACGAGGCATTGACCAAAGAGATGCAGGAAGAGGAATTCCTGGTCCAGGTGAATACACAGCAGATCGAGATGAATGAATATCATCTCGAGAATGATATTAAACCGGTCGCCTATGATGCTTGGCAGTTTGTGATTGATAATGCGATGCTGTCTTCCCTCATCAGTCTGCTCACGATCATCGTGGCCGGCGGCATAGTGGCAAATGAATTCAGGTGGGGGACCATCAAGCAGCTGCTGATCCGCCCGATACCAAGAACGGTGGTGCTCCTGTCCAAATATATCGCAGTGCTGCTGTTCGCTCTCATCACACTGGTATTCCTCCTCGTCCTGTCATGGGTGACCGGGGCTTTATTCTTCGGTGTAGCCGGCGGCAATCCGGAACTTGTGATCCGCAGCAGTGAAGGTATCGTCAGTGTGTCAGCAATTGGTGAGGTGATCAGCGGATACGGATTCAAGCTGGTCAACCTGTTCATGATGGCGACTTTCGCATTCATGATTTCAAGTATTTTCAGGAACAGCGCACTGGCAATCGGTTTGGCGGTATTCCTGATGATGGCCGGAACTTCTATTGTGCAGTTCTTCGCCAGTAAAGCGTGGTCGAAATACATTCTGTTCGCAAATACCGATCTGACTGTCTATGATTCACAGATGGGACCGATCAGGGAAGAGATGACAATGGGCTTTTCCATCGGGGTGCTGGCAGTCTATTGGATCATATTCATATTGGCATCATGGTTGGTATTCTCACGTCGTGATGTAGCAGGACAATAATGATCAGACCCGGGACCGTGGCGCTGCCGATCGGACATTATTTGTTGGCTGAATATTTTTGCCAGGGGTGGTCATTGCCATCGCTTATCTTCCTGCAAAAGTCACAATGCCTGTTGTATTCTGCCTGTTATTCCAGCAGGTCATGGCTTCATTTTTCAACAAGATGATTGAAAATATCAGGTGTATCGCCATTACTAATGTAATTTGCATTTAATTCCACATTACGTTATGATAACGGACATAGCATTTTATCAAATATTCAGAATTTTATTTTTGGTAGGATGTTATCAATAAAAGAACCATAAAATTATGGAGGCGATTTATTCAACATGTCCAAACTTTGGAACGCTGTGGACGACTATTTCAACGCAGAATTGAATGCCGATGATGAAGTGATGACAGGCATTCCCGCACACAATGAACACGGAGAGGAGGTATTTGCCGGACAGGCGAAACACCTTCATCTGCTGGCCAAGATCAAAGAGGCAGAAGCGATTCTTGAAATCGGCAGTCTCGGCGGCCTGAGCACATTGTGGCTGGGAAGGGCACTTCCTGAAGAAGGAAGGATGGCATCACTGGAATCCAATGCGGATTATGCAGAAATGGCAGAAGCAAATATCGCAGCAGCGGGATTGGAAGACAAAGTAGAAGTGATTCATGCACCTGCAGAAGATACACTGCCCAAATTACTTGAAAGAGGATATCCCCGTTTTGATTTCATCTATATTGATGCGAATCAGGCGCTGTATCCCTACTATTTGGAAGCTGCCATCGATATGGCAAAACGTGGATCGGTAATCATAACAGAACGTAAAATAGAAGATAAATTCGAAGAAGAGGCAAACGGGCCGGAAATGCAGCGGTTCCTTCAGATACTGAAAGATGAACCCCGCATAGACGCCACCGCACTGCAGACAGTGGGTGCCAAGGGACATGACGGATTTATAATGGCGGTATTGGATTAGATATATATAAAAGAGCGGATGTGCATATCCGCTCTTTTTTGATGGTCATGCATGGGTTTCCCGGGCATGGTTGATCATCCGGGAATTCTATCTTTTTGAAGACGGGCTGTTTGCGGAAACGGTAAATGCCATGGATACATGGTCGACAACTCCGGCGACATCACTGAAAGATGTCTCCAATGTTTCAAAAATATCCGTCGTTTCCCCATCCAGGCGTGTAGCACCCTGTGCAGGCGTGACTGTTACGCCTGATTTTGAAGCCAGATCGATCTGTTCTCCGATTTTTTTCATATATTCCGGGTCACCAAGTGGATAGAGGGAAAATTTTGCGCCTGCTTTCTGTTCAATATTTGCGGATTTACCCTTGTTCAGTGCAATGGAATCAGAACCGCGTTCAATCGCATCTGATTTGTCTCCCGGGCATCCAATGGATACCGTTCCGCTTAACGCTACGTGTTCTCCTGTCTTGGCCGCATACAGGAACACCGCCTGCATTACATCGAAGACATCTTCAACAATCCCCCGGATTTCTGTATTCACATTATCGGTGTTCATAACAACATTGGCTGTATCCACCTCATCAAGCGCACTTAAAATGATATCTGCAAATCGGTCGGCCATAGGAAATAGTGTAAACTGTGCGCCTGCTGCTTTTCTTTCCATTGTCATTCATATTCCTCCATTTATATTTTTGAATAAAAAAACCGCACCTCGCGGAGGTGCAGTCATCTATCTTTATGGCCTGGCGATAGTTGTCCGGTCTGCACTTCCCCACGCTGGTGTTGTCCAGATCGGGTGATAAGGGTCCGTATTATCGTCTCAGCCTTTTTCAAAGCGCCCCCAGTGATTTCTAAGTATGCAGTTTTTTATTCATCTTCATAGTAACAGCAACACTGTGGTTCAGTAAAGCAGTCGCCGATGATAACCCTTTTGAGGATACAGTAAAATGTATATGTATTATAATGGGAGTAACTTTCATACAAATGGGAAAGGTGGATATGTCAATGGATCGTTTTAAAGCATTGCTGGTGGACAGAGTGGATGAAAAGATGAAGATGGAAGTGAAGGAAATCGGTCTTGATGATCTTTCTGAAGGGGAAGTCACGATAAAAGTAGCGTATTCCAGCGTCAATTATAAAGATGGCATGGTGGCGGTAAAAGGGGATCTGGCTGAAATACTGCCGCTGGTACCGGGGATTGATCTTGCAGGTACAGTGATTGCATCAGAAGACGAACGTTTCAAGGAAGGGGACGAAGTCATTGCGACGAGTTATTTCATCGGGACACGTCATACAGGCGGTTTCAGTGAAGTGGCGAGGATTCCTGCTAAATGGATTGTTCTGCTGCCTGAGGGGCTTACTATGGCTGAATCTATGAAACTTGGAACGGCCGGTTTCACTGCCGCTTTATGCATTCAGAGGCTGGAAGATAATGGACTGACACCTGATAAAGGCAGAGTGCTGGTCGACGGAGCAAGCGGCGGTGTTGGAAGCCTTGCGGTCAACATGCTTTATGATCGCGGATATGAAGTCGTTGCGAGTACAGGGAGAACGGAAGAGGCAGAGTATCTGAAATCACTCGGAGCATCCAAAGTGATCCACCGGGACGAGGTGACGGACTTCAGGGGCCGGGCGACACGGACGAGACAATGGGCTGCGGCAATCGATCCGGTCGGCGGAAAGACACTCCAGTATATTCTGAGCAGTCTGGATTACGGCGGTTCTGTGGCGACTTGCGGTCTGGCCGGGGGGATTGAAGTGCAGACGACCGTACTGCCGTTCATTTCCCGCAATATCAACTGGCTAGGTATCGATTCAGTGAAACATCCGATGGAACACCGTGTGAAAGTATGGGACAGGCTGGCAGATGATATGAAACCATCCGCACTGAAAACGGATATTTCACATGAAATCAGTCTGGAGGATCTGCCGGGGACACTCCGTGACATTCTGCAGGCGAAAATCCGGGGAAGAATCATCGTGAAAATGTAAAAATGCAGAAAAAGCGCCAATCCATCAAGGATTGGCGCTTTTCATCTTATTATTTTGCGTAATACTCCTCTTCGAGTTTCTGAATTTGTTCCGTGACGAATTCAGAAGACAGTTTATTATCTATGACATATCTGTTTTTCGGGCTTTTCGTGCATTCCATTGAGCAGCCGCCAAGGTGTTTTGCCTGATTCTCTTCAGAAGCGAGGATCTGAGCGTTGCAGTCAGGATCCGCACAGTTGACGTAGCGTTCGCATGGGGTGCCGTCAAAGTGATCTTTGCCGACTACTGTATGTTCAACCTGGTTGACCGGTACAGTCAGCCTTTCGTCGAATACGTACATCATGCCATCCCAATTCTGACCTTTTGCTTCAGGGTCTTTGCCGTAAGTAGCAATGCCGCCGTGAAGCTGTCCAACATCTTCAAAGCCTTCACGTTTGAGCCACCCTGAAAATTTCTCGCAGCGTATTCCACCCGTGCAGTATGTCAGTATGCGTTTGCCTTCCAGCATCTCACGGTTTTCTTCAACCCATTCAGGCAGATCGCGGAAAGTCTCCACATCCGGGCGGATTGCACCCCTGAAATGTCCCACATCATATTCATAAGTGTTTCTTGCATCCAGGACAATCGTGTTATGGTCCTGCATCTGTTTCAGAAACTCGGCAGGTTCAAGATATTCGCCTGTCAATTCCCTTGGATCGATGTCATCTTCCAGACTCAGGTTAACGAGTTCGGGACGGGCACGTACATGCATTTTTTTGAATGCATGGCCTTCAGCTTCATCAATCTTGAAAACAATGCCTTTGAATAAAGGATGATTCTCCATATATTCTTTGTATTTTTCAGTATCTTCAATAGTACCGGAAACAGTACCGTTGATTCCCTCTTCCGCTACAAGGATACGTCCTTTGAGGTTCATGCTCTTGCAGAGTTCAAGGTGTTCTGCAGAAAATTCCGCAGGGTCCTCAATGTCTGTGTAATAGTAGTAAAGTAAAACTTGATATTCCATTTTTGGTTTCCACCTATCATTTATATTTGCAGGATATACCTGATAGAACGCATGAAACAAGTTTCATGCAATATTAGATTATACCAAGATTACTGTCACTTTTAAAGTCTTTTTACAATTATTCCGTTCCTCTCGCATCCCCGGGACGGGGCGAATCCGCGACTCCATACAATAGACGGCCGTCGGTCTGGTCGATCATTATGGCCTGGACATCCCCGATTCTCGTATCTGCGGATTCAACCCTGAAAGACTGATTGAAATCGTATCCGAGAGATTCAAGCTTCTTCAGTGTTTTTTCATTTATCCCGTCTTCCCATTGTTTCTCCAGGTCGGGTTCTGTATAAAGACGCGGTTCTTTAATCGCATCTTCCAGCGGCATATTATACTCGATGACGTTCAGGATAGTCTGGGCGACGGAGGCGACAATTGTCGGTCCGCCGGGCGAACCGAGGGTAAAGAAAGGTTTATCATCATGGAACATGATGGTCGGACATTTAGAACTTGTCGGGTATTTTTTTCCATTGGGCTCATTGACCTGTCCCGGCTCAGCCTGGAAGTCTGTCAGATCGTTGTTTAATAAAAATCCGTAGTTCGGGACCATGATGCCGGACCCGAAAATCCTTTCGATGGAGGAAGTGCATGAGGCGATATTTCCCCATTTATCCACTGCCGTGAAGTGGGTCGTCTCATATCCTTCATTATCCGCATAATAGTTCTTTGTGATTGTGCCGTCTTTTCCTTCCTGGTACTCCCATGGGTCTCCGGCTTCCACTGTCCCGACATTTTTATTCAAATCGATTTGCCGGCATCTCTCCTTGATATAATCCGGGTGAAGCAGTCCATCAATTGGCAGACGGTGGAAATTGGGATCGCCGATGTAAGACTGCCGGTCTGCGAGTGCCTGCTGCAGCACCTGGGAAATGAGATGATATTTTTCCCAGGAGTGCGGACCGTATCGGGCAACGTTAAGTGCCTCGAACATTTTAAGCTGCTGGGCCACTGCGATGCCGCCGCCGCTCGGTGGACGGGGAGCCGCAAGTTTGTAGTCCTTGTAAGTGCTCCATAACGGCTCGTCTATTTTCACATGATAATTGAGCAGATCCTGATGGTTGAGGAGACCGCCGTGTTCCTGGACTGTTTTTACGATGGCATCTGCTATCTCACCTTCATACACCGCCTTAAAGCCTTTTTTCCTGATGATTTCCAGGGTTTTTGCCAGTTCAAGCTGGGTGATCGTATCCCCTTCCCTCAGAGGTGTCCCTTCCGGTACGAACTTTTCACGGGCAGTTTCCTCCAGGCGGTGCTTGAACAGTTGGATGGTACGGTCCCACAGAGAATTGACCCTGAACTCATTTTTTGCCAGGTGGATAGCAGGGTCTATCAGCTGTTCCAGAGGCAGTGTGGCATAATTTTCATGCAGGTATTCCAGTCCTTTCATGATGCCCGGTACACCTATGGAAGATGCACTTTTGGTGCGTTCATCAAATGGCACAGGTTCCCCCTCATCATCAATGAAACAATCTTTGGTCAGGTCATCAGGAGAGCGTGAATGGGCGTTCACCACTTTTGTTTCTTCATTTTTGCTGTCATAGCATAGAATGAAGCCCCCTGCGCCGATTCCAGTGTTCATCCCTTCAACAACAGCAAGGGACAGTTGGATTGCTATGAGTGCATCAAAAGCGTTTCCTCCTGCCTCGAGCATTTCATTGCCGGCTTTGGAAGCTTCCTCTATGGCACTGGCCACCATGCCTTCATGACTTGTGTCTCCCTTGTTTTCATTATCAATTTTATATTTTTTCTGCGCTTTAAAGATCTCTTCTATATTTGCCACATGCATCACTCTTTTCATTTGTGGTTGATTCATGTCGATCTTCGTTGATTCTCCCTTAATTACCGCAAAACGAAGAAATTAAACAAAATATTTATCTGTGTATGTAAGGGTTGGCCTGTTAAGTGGAAATGACAGAAAGAAATTGATAAAATCATATAATTGGATATTGGAATACAGGGAGTCGTTAAGAAATGGATAATAAAAAAGCACTGGTAGTGTTTTCCGGAGGACAGGACAGTACGACATGCATGTTTCATGCGATGGAGCATTATGATGAAGTGGAACTCGTGACGTTTGAATATGGACAGAGACACAGTCTTGAGATAGATGTTGCAAAAAGCATTGCCGAAGAACACGGTTTGAAACATCATGTGCTCGACATGTCACTCCTCGGACAGCTGAGTCCGAATGCACTGACCCGTCATGATATGGAAATTGAACAGGATGAAGCGGATGATGTACCGAACACATTCGTACCTGCCCGGAACATGCTGTTTCTGTCATTTGCCTCGGCTCTTGCCTACCAGATCAAAGCAAAAACAATCATTACAGGGGTGTGCGAGACTGATTTCAGCGGTTATCCGGACTGCAGGGACATTTTCGTCAAATCGATGAATATTACTGCGAATCTGGCAATGGACAGGGATTTTGTCATCGATACTCCATTGATGTGGTTGGATAAGAAAGAGACGTGGGCACTTGCAGACAAGTACGGCAGACTGGATTACGTCAGGGAAAAGACGCTGACTTGCTATGAAGGTGTAATCGGGGACGGCTGTGGGCAATGCCCGTCCTGTAAGCTGAGAAATGAAGGACTGGAAGCATATTTGAATGAAAGGGAGGCCCGTATATGATGTATCAGACACCGTCACACGACTTTGAGTATGAGCTGAATAAAGACCTCAATTTCTCAGCCGCCCATCACATACCTGATGAACGTGCAGGGAAATGTTCGAGAGTCCATGGACATACTTATTTTGTGAACATGACAATAGTGGGAGACACACTGGATGATCTCGGTTTTCTGGTGAATTTTTCGGATATCAAAAAATTGATCGATGAAGCGTTCGACCATACACTGCTCAATGACCACCCGCGCTTTGATGAGATACCGCCGACCTCGGAGACGATGGCAAAAACGATTTATGAGATGGTGGAAGAATATCTTGATGCATTGGATAACCGTCCTGTCTGTCTGCAGATTTTTCTGAGGGAAACTCCGACGAGTTATGTAATTTACCGTCCTAAGGAGCGCAGATGACCATGAAAGTACCTGTACTTGAAATATTCGGTCCAACATTCCAGGGAGAAGGGGCAGTCATCGGGCAGAAGACGATGTTTGTCAGAACTGCCGGATGCGATTACAGCTGCAGCTGGTGTGATTCGGCATTCACATGGGACGGCAGCCAGAAGGAAAACATTCGGATGATGACTGCAGAAGATGTATTCACCTCATTGGATGAACTGGCAGAAGGGAATTATAATCACGTGACGATTTCAGGCGGGAATCCGGCACTGCTGAAAAATATGGAGGAATTTGTGATCACGGCGAAGGGGAAAGGGATTGAACTCGCCATGGAAACGCAGGGCACAGTTTTCCAGGAGTGGATGAAACGGGTTGATGATGTCACAATCAGTCCGAAGCCGCCAAGTTCCAACATGGAGACGGACTTTGGCAGACTGGAGCAGGTGATGTCCGGTCTGGATGAGGGGGATGGCTCCTACAATTTGAAAGTGGTTGTATTTGATGATCAGGATTTCGAGTATGCCGCAGAAGTCCACCTAAAGTACCCTGATATCCCGTTCTACCTCCAGGTGGGCAACCCGTATTTGGGGAACGCAGTGGAGAACCACACATATAAACTCCTTGAAAAATATGAGCGGCTGGTGCACATGACGATGCGTGACCCCCGTATGAATGATGCACGCGTGCTGCCGCAGCTGCACACATTGCTGTGGAGTAACAAACAAGGGGTCTAGCATCAGGCAATTGAGGAGATAATCACCTATCGACCTGATACAATGTATATGAATAAAGTAATCAGGTATATTTTGAATACCGGCGGGAGGCATATTATGAAAGTGGAAATTTGGTCGGATATCGGCTGTCCATTCTGTTATATCGGCAAGCAGAATTTTGAAGCGGGAGTGAGGGAATTTGCAGGAAAGGATGAACTCGAAGTCATCTATAGGAGCTTCCAGCTTGATCCCACTGCTGAAAAGCACCCGGATATATCGATTGCGGAGCTGCTTGCCAAAAAGTATGGTAAAAGTGTCAAAGAAGCGGAAATCATGAACAGTCAGGTGGCTGATGCGGCAAAAGCCGCAGGTCTTGATTTCAATATGGAAAAAGTAGTGCCGTCAAACTCCAGGGATGCCCATCGGCTTGTTAAACTGGCCGCAGAAGAGGGCAGGGAAAGTGAAGCAATGAATCATCTCTACAAAGCATATTTCACAGATGGCATCAACGTTGCAGATTCTGAAGCCCTGGTCAGCATCGGAACTGAAATCGGGCTGGCTGAAGAAAAAATCCGCAAAATGCTTGAAAGTGACGAGTATAAAGAGAAGGTGATCGAAGATCAGAACGTTGCGAACCAGCTTGGCGCTCAGGGGGTTCCACTTTTCGTCATCAACAGGAAATATGGTGTTTCAGGGGCTCAGCCGCCTGAAGCATTCACTGAAGCACTGACAAAAGCCTATGCGGAATAGTTTTCGTACCAATCGTTCTTTCAATTCCATATTTGATATAGTATAATGTTGCTGGTGCAAATGAATAAGAAGAGGTTCTTAGCCCAAACCCTCTATAAAAAACTAAGACACGCATCGATGATCAAAGCCATGTGTCCTTAGCGGGGACGCATGGCTTTTTTTAATTGGAAAACGGTATTTATCGGTAAAGGAGAATTAAGATGAGTGAAGATTACACGAAAGATCTGAGCCTGCTGGGCAACCAGGAGGTCAAGTATGACTTTGATTATAATCCAGATGTTCTGGAGACGTTTGATAATAAACATGAAGGCAGGGATTACTTCGTCAAATTCAACTGTCCGGAATTCACAACGCTGTGCCCGATTACGAACCAGCCGGATTTTGCCACGCTTTACATCAGTTATATCCCGGATGTGAAGATGGTGGAAAGTAAAGCTTTGAAGCTGTATTTATTCAGCTTCCGGAAACACGGAGGCTTCCATGAAAACAGTGTGAACATGATCATGGATGATCTGATTGCGCTGATGGATCCGAAGTATATTGAGATCTGGGGCAAGTTCACCCCGAGGGGCGGCATTTCGATTGACCCATACTGTAACTATGGTCGTAAAGGGACGAAGTATGAAGATATGGCGGAGCATCGCATGATGAATCATGATATGTATCCTGAGCGTGTGGATAACCGCTGATTTTTAGAGGGCTGATAAGAATTTCTTCCTGAAAATACAAGGAGGAAACAATATGTTATTCTATTTGACTGCACTTTTTTCGGGATTGCTGGTCGTATCCAACATTCTTGGAGTTAAACTTTTTGCAGTAGGGGACTTCATGCTCCCTGCTGCTGTCATCGTATATATGGTGACATTTCTGATTACTGATGTGATTGGGGAAGTATACGGTAAAAAGAATGCAAGGAGAACTGTAAATGCAGGGTTCTTCACTCAGATTGTTGTGCTGTTTTTCATATACTTGGCAATAGAATTGCCGCCTGCACCTGCTTTTGGTATGCAGAAGGAATATGAAATGATACTCGGCGGCGGGGTCCAGATCATCATTGCAAGCCTTGTATCCTACCTGATAAGCCAGAATTTGGACGTATCGATATTCCATAAGCTCAAAGCCCGCCATGGGACAAGAAAATTGTGGCTGCGCAACAATGCATCTGCCGGGATTACGCAGCTGGTGGATACGAGTATATTCATAACAATCGCATTTTGGGGCGTGGTACCTTTCAGTGCAATGTTCGGCATGATTGCGGCACAATACATTGCCAAGATGATCATTGTTCTGCTGGATACGCCGATCGTCTATCTGCTTGTCAGGATTGCACGCAGCAGGAAGCCAAATGATGATGCTGAGTACCGGAAGGTACAGATGCAGGTTTAATGTTCTGACGTCATGTAAAAGAGCCGGTACCCCATCTGTACCGGCTCTTCAATCTATATATTAGCTTTCTGCAGTTTCTGTCTGTTTTCCAAAAGTGACCGCTCTGTAGAGATGATACGCTGCTCCGTACAATACCATCAGCGGTACGATTATAAGTACCAGGAAGAAAAGTGTGCCGCCGAATTCACGGAGGCCGTATGTCGAGAAGAAGTCGCCTGAAGTCACTTCTGCAATCGGTGGATAGAATGCATACACATAAATCAGAGCGATCACAACCAAAGTAATCATATAGAAAACCATGTTGGAGATGTGATAGGCTCTAGTATACTTATCAAATTTAAACATTTTACAAAACCCCTCTGTATTAATTCTCAATCACATTATACACTATAAGTATGTATTTATGAATGGGAAAATAATGAAAATAAAGATTTGTGAAAAAATTAAAGGAGTCTCTCTATGCGTTTGAGAAAAGCAGAAAAACAGGATCTGTCAGAAGTGATGGAAATAACGAAAGCTGTGGTCCCATTGATGGTCGCCTCAGGCAATACTCAATGGAGTGAATCATATCCGGATGCTGCCCGGTTTGAAGCCGATGTGGAAAACGGTTCCCTTTATGTTCTTGAAACAGAGGGGGAGATCGGTGGATATGTGGTTGTGGACGATGATCATCCTGGAGCATATGACGATATAAAATGGTCACTTCCCCGGGTTTCCTGTGCCGCAATGCACAGAATGGCAGTGCATCCTGCCCACCAGGGGAAAGGTTTTGCAGGAAGTATGATGAAAAGTGTAGAAACCATATTGATGGGTGCAGGGTATAAGGGCATCCATACAGATACATCATTGGAAAATGAAAAAATGCAGAGCCAGTTTGAAAAGCATGGATTCAAATTCAGAGGAAAGCTGCATTTGGATGAAAATGAGAAAGATTGGTACGTCGCATATGAAAAGGTTTTCAAATGAGATGGATAGTGTAGAAATTCAATCTTCTGTTATTAATAGCAATGGTGTAGTATGGAATTATTACATAAATAGGGGGAATTTTAAGTGAAGTTATTACTGAAGCTGATTGCTGGTATCATCGTTGGTATCACAGTCGGTTCACTTTATTATGGGATAGATGCAACAGGGGGTCTGGAAACATTCCTGACCATGTTGGCAAGATTGTTTGTAACAATGGAATCCCTGCTCGGCGGTTTCATATTCTTTATGATCCCACTGATCATTCTATTCTTCATTACAAACGGTATTTCCAGAATCGGGGAAGGGTCCGGTAAAGTTGTCGGTGCGACGTTGGGTACGGCGTACATTTCAACTTTGGGAGCCGGTACTCTGGCATATCTCGTGGCGATGTTTGTAATGCCGAAAATTACGGACGGCGGCAGTGTGCCGGAAGAATCAAGCGGACTGGAACCGTTTTTTGAATTTGAAATCACTCCGATAATGGATATTCTGACAGCGCTTGTCCTGGCATTTGCTTTTGGAATCGTGATTACATTGACGAAATCAAAGATGATGGAGCAATGGTTTGAAGAGGGGAAGAACATCACCGAATTTCTGATCGAAAAAGCAATTATTCCGCTCCTGCCTTTCTACATTGCCGGCGTATTCGCGGGAATGGCTTCTGAAGGTACGATATTCAGTACGCTTGCGGTGTTTGGTGTCGTATTGCTTGTAGCAATAATGCTGCATTGGGTGTGGATCATTGTCCAGTACTCTATTGCGGGCGCAGCGATTGGAAATAATCCGTTCAAAATGATTAAAAATATGATACCGGCATACTTTACAGCACTCGGTACGATGAGCAGTGCTGCCACAATTCCGGTGACGCTTAAACAGACGAAGCAAAACGGCGTACGGAACAGGATCGCCGATTTTGTAGTCCCACTTTGTGCAAACATACATCTGTCAGGGAGTACGATTACAATCGTCAGCTGTTCCATTGCGGTAATGGCAGTACTGCCGGGGTATGAACTGCCAGGATTTGGATCAATGTTCGGTACAATCCTGCTTCTGGGAGTTGTAATGATTGCGGCACCAGGTGTACCTGGCGGCGCAATCATGGCAGCGAGCGGCGTTCTGATGTCCAATCTGGGCTTCGATGAATCTGCAGTTGCCTTCATGATTGCGCTTTACATGGCACAGGACAGCTTCGGCACAGCAACAAATATTACAGGTGACGGGGCAGTAAGTGCGATTATTGATGCCTACGAGCAAAAATTGAATAAAAAAGCATAAAACATTCAGCCGCCGGGTAACAATTGGTCATCCGGCGGCTGTATTTTTACATTAATATTTTAGTTGTGTTCTGAATGCATTTTTTTGATTTCAGCGACAAAGATGACTGTGTGACAATTCCCAAAAAGGCTTCAAACAGTTCTGAAACAGGAAGAGAATAATCAAAAGCGTCAGGAGTGCTTGAGACATCTAATCCCCCGAAAACAACAAATTTGTTTATAATATAGGTAAGCGGTAAAAAATGAGTTAAAGGATAATTCAAATGCATAAATTTTTATATATCATCATTGTGATATGCTTTCTGGATCTGTTCATCCAGCTGCCCATCATTACGCCTTTCGCGATTTCTTTAGGGGCAAGTGAGTATATGGCCGGCATTATAGTTGCTGTATATTCACTCTTTAATATGGTCGGAAACGTATTTGGTGGATATTTTTCAGATAAGATAGGCAGGAAGAATATGCTGCTTTTGGGAATGGTGCTTCAAGTAGTCATCATTTTGACCTATACAATCGTTCCTTCTGTCAGTCTGCTGCTGGCAATCCGTGTTGTCCATGGTTTCTCGAGCGGAATTCTGACACCAGCTGCCTTCAGTCTGATTGCTGATATTTCCAGGAAAGCGACAATCGGCCGGTCGATGGCACTGACGGGTGTATCCATCGGTACTGCGGCAGTAATCGGGCCGGCAATGGGAGGAATAATTTCCAGTCAGGCGGGGTATCAGACGGTTTATATTGTACTGGCAGGAATATTTATCTTTGGCATACTACTTGTATTATTAACAGTGAAAGAAAGTACGACTGAAGAAAGCAGAGACCTTCATTATTCTACAAATTACTGGCAGATCATAAAACGGCCATCGCTCATCGTTGCCTATGTTTCGGCTTTCACCCTGATGGTTTCCAACGGATCGCTTGCTTTCGGTCTCCCGTTAAAGACAAATGCACTGGGACTCTCCGATCAGTCAACAGGAGTGATGCTCAGTGTCTTTGGCGTTACGGCCATCATGATATTTGCCTCACCTCTAAATCAAATATACAGCAGGTACAGCCCGGTAGCGCTCGTGAGTACCGGAATTACAATCGTTGGATTTTCAATGATATTGCTTCATATTGTACCTTCGACCAGCCTAGTCTATATGACGATGGTTTTTTACGGTGCGGGATTCAGTCTGATTTTCCCATCAATGAATAAAATAATCGGACAGAATACGGAAATGCATGAGCGTGGAAAGGCCAATGGGATATTCTATTCCTATTTCTCGGTCGGATCCGTTGCAGGATCATTCCTGTCTGGAATTTTTGCAACGTATTTCGAAACGCCTTTCCTGCTCATTGGAATTACGATTATCCTGCTGCTGGGCATTATATTCATTGCCCATAAGAAATCTATGGAAAATGCCCATGCGTGATAATGTTGTTTTTAAGGCGGGATTGACCGGGTAATCAGTATTAAGTAAGGAAGTGACACTATGGAAAATCTACTTTTGATGGGAATACATGGAAGAATAGGACAGCATCTGTATCTTGAATTGAAGGAAAGCTACAACCTGTTTGCATTTTCAAGTCCAAACCAGGATGACAGTGAACTTGATATTACGCTTCTGAAAAATGATCTTTTCATTCTTCCGGAAGTGGAAAAAGCACTCGCAGATATCGATGTAGTCATCTTTTTCGAAGATCCGATAATGCGGTTGAACAGATTGACACAGGGACGTTTTGAAGACCTGTATGTATTGATTGCAGATAATATTGCACGTGCATGCGAAATCAATGAAGTATCACAGATCATATTTGTTGCTGACGAAGTCAGCCCGGACTATATGACGGATGTACTGGGCGCCTATGGTGCGGATGTGAATGTCACGTCCACCCCTGTAAAGAGATACGGGAAAAATCTTTCGTATAAGACTTCAGATTATAATAATGTGAGAAGTGTGCAGCGGGCACCTCTCCCGCCAGGTTGGAACGTCAAGGATGTCGGACGTTATTACTTTGAATGGCTGGATGAGATATTATATGGACTGATCAATGTTGAATTTGACGCCCAACTTATAAAAGTGCATTTTGCCCGGATGGACCACCCGGTACTTGTCATTGAATATGATGCAGAATCCAGCTATAACGGGGTGGAAATCTATCGTATAAAAGGCGGTGGATTATCCAGGAAGGAACCGAATAAAACGCCAAGACTTGAGTTCCGTTCGCTCCCGGGGAGAAATGAATTCATTATAGCGCTGCATGATTTTGAACCCAAGCTCCCATGGGGGATATATATAATGACTCAGGCACCGATCCACAGTCTGGTGAATCGCATCTACCAGGTGGAAATGATCATTAACACAGAAGCTCCGAGAAGCGAAGGGAAGCCTACGAAAAATAATCATTGATCCATACACAAAAACACCCCGCAGGACAGAGACCTGCGGGGTGAATTCATATATTAATGGATGAAGTTGTGTCCGGATACTTGTGAAGCACTGATTGTCCTGTATGTTTTGACACCCTGGCCGCTGCCAAAGTTCATTTCAGATACGAGGATGGATCCATTGGAGTTGATTCTTTCAACAATCGCTACGTGGCCCATACCCCATGCGAAGTTCGTCCAGGCATTTGCCTGCAGGATTGCACCAACTGAAGGTGAGTTGCTTACTGAGTAGCCCTGGCTTCTTGCTGCATTATCCCAGTTGGAAGCATTGCCCCAGTTGTTGCCTACCGGCTTGCCAAGCTGCTGACGGCGTTCGAAGACATACCATGTGCAGTCTCCCCAGTAGTAGTAGTTTGCTCCGTAGGATACACTGGACGGTGCCGGTGCTGCAACAGAATTTGAAGCACTGGATGTATTGTTTGTACTGCTTGCAGTGCTTGTACTATTGGAAGTGCTTGAGGAACTTGAAGAACTTCCGCTCACTGTGAGTTTCTGTCCCGGGTAGATCAGATGTGAAGAAATATTGTTGTTATTCATAAGCGTTCTGTAATTCATGCCGTGCGCTCTCGCTATGCTGCTGAGCGTATCACCGGATTTAACCGTATAGGTACTGCCTGTTGAAGCAGAAGAACTATTTGAAGAAGAACTGACTGTACTTGAGCTGTCGGATGAAGTACTGCTTGAAGATGAACTTGAAGCACTGCTTCCGCCAATTGTCAGTGTCTGATTGACAAGGATCAGATCTGAAGACAGGTTGTTCCAAGATTTAAGCTGTGACACAGTTACGCCATTCTCCTGGGAGATTTTCCAGAGTGTGTCTCCACCCTTAACTTTATATGTAGATGATGCTTCAGCGTCGTCCGCCATGCCGTATGCAGCAAAGGCAGCTGTCGCTGTAAGAGCGGTAATGACTTTTTTCATTTGATTTGTTATCCTCCTGGGTTTTTAATAATATTATATGTGTTCGAGTATTTAGATTTATGTGCAAAGAACTGTCAGATGTCTGCATAATACAATGACTATAATATCAGAAATTTAACGGCTATTACTTTTTGTAACTGAATTGTAATATAAATAAAATATTTGGTATAAAATCTGAAAATTCCGCTAAAATCCGGATTGATGTAAAATGCTTGTGTGTAACATTTGAGGGTATAATGTGATATGTAAAATTTAAGGGGGATATAACGATGGGCAATACTAAAAACTTGCGGCTCGTGTGGCTTTATTTTGCTTACTACTGGATTATTTTCGGCATCGGGGCGTACTTCGGGCAGTATCTCCCGGATGCATGGCGGCCGACAGCTTCAATGGTTCTGTTCGGCATTATGATGATATCTCTGTTTGTGAGAGGATTCAACCGCAGCGGTCCAATCATCAGCCATATTTATGCGATTCTGATCGGGCTGGTCTCATATGTTCTCTTCGAATCATTCATCAAGGATTTTGGGAAGGGGGTATTCTACAGAATCGTTCAGCTGGGCGTACTGGTATTTGTGTTCTTCGGCATTATTGGGTATTTTTTC
>CAYTIR010000044.1:11148-19357 GCA_964437955.1 uncultured Staphylococcaceae bacterium | reverse complement strand
GTGAATCCATACTATTACCATCATATTCCTGCGCCTGATCAAAAGAGTTGACGGTCACTTGATACGGAACTTCCCATTCAAAGCTTTCAATTTCAGCTGTGTCGCCTATTTCATACATGCTTCCGTCTGATTTTTCTTCTGTACTTTCTTCCCCATTCTCTGTTACCTCTTCTGTTGACTCCTCGGTTGTTTCACCTTCTGTCTCATTACTGTCAGAACAGGCACCCAATATCAGAAACAGACTCAAAATGCTTAATATTCCCAAGTATTTTTTCATTACAAATCCTCCATTTTTTCTAAGGTATAAATATAAAAGTAACCATGATAGGAATGACCAGCGCGGCTTCAATCGTAATCACTCCATCTTCATTTTTCCGTAATCAATTGAATACGCCAGTCACTCCTTGAAGTTACTCGACAGGTAACTTATATTTCGTTTCTGTTGGCAGACCTGTTTCAAATTTCAAAGTGTAATAGCCATTATTTACTGTGGAGTCCATAATATAAACCAAATCAAAAGTTGCCTCTTCCCCGGGTTGAATTTCTTGTGATAAATCATTTTCTGACACATCAAACACAAATTCTTCAGCTCCATCAGAATCCCCTTGAGCAACATCAGGATGCACATATTCGCCAATCATTATTGCTTCGTCTGCCGTGTTTTTCACCGTCAAATTAACTATCCCCAAGAAGTTCGTCTCGCCAGAATTCATAAGAAAATCTTCCATAGACTCTCCACCATATTCTTGAGTTTGTTCAAATGAATTTACCGTGACTTGATATGGAATTTCCCATTCATAACTTTCCACTTCAACTGTATCGCCAATTTCATACACTTCACTGTTTTCATTACTTTCCTCTTCATCGGCTGTTGCTGTCTTGTCTGCAGCTTCAGTTTCAGCTTCACCGTCTTTCTCATCACTGCCACAAGCTCCCAGAACTAAAACTGCGGCAAAAAGCCATGAAAATAATTTATATTTCTTCATATCTATGCCTCCGTAATACTTTCTGTTTTATGTAACAAATATAAAATCACGATACACATATTTATAAAATATGTCAAAATATTGTCCGCAGTTTTTCCGGACTTTTCTCTCACTTTCCTTTATCTTGAATTCAAGATAATTTGTGAAATTTGATAATTAACGTGTTTTTAATGTAATTATAATTCATTTTTTTAAAAGAAAATATTTCGATTATTAGCATTTTCATTTTTAATTTGTTGATATTCTACTTATCACGCCTATTTAAATGATTTTATTTTAAAAATTTTACTTACCGATTTGAATTTTGTGTTTCACAAAGTAGATACACCTTATCCATCAAGATTAATCACATTTGTAATATGGTGTAATTTTTCTCACAACAAAAAAATCCCTCTAATACTTTCGATTAAAGGGTGGTTCTCAATCATCACTCTATTCAATTTCCGGATAAACAACTGCACCTGTCTCTTCTATGATCGGCATGGCACCCCATCTGCCGAGCTCGTGTGCCATCAGCCCGGTTTTTCCATCTGATCCTTCAATGATATGCTTAACATCCCAGCCGTCTGCTGCAAGCTGGTTGCTGATGATCATCCTGTGGCATCTTGCCGGATGGCGTTCTGAACAGAGATAGGCAAGTCTCACTTCTTTTGCTTTTTTCTTCAAATCGTCCAGCCCATCTTTAAACTCGGAGGTCAAAGCATAATCCGCATAATTATGAAAGGAACGGTTTCGCCAGCCGGCGTTCAGTTCGTCTGCAACACTTCCGGAGTTGTTACGTCTGCCGCCGAGTAACGGGAAGTGCCTGTAAGTAATGCCGGCTTCTTTGAGCCATGCTTCCATGTTCTCTTTTTTGAACTGGGGATGCCTGCGGCTCTCCGGAAATGCCCGAACATCTGCGACAAACCGTACTTCTGCATACTCAAGCATTTCCAATAATTTTTCTTTTGAATGGACGGAATGTCCGATGCTGAATATTTTCATACGCCTTCTCCTTCCAGTGACAACTATTGGATTATTCCTCTCCTCTTGTTATTGTAAACAGACACAGAAAAATCCCGACAGTCATGTTGACTATGAAGTGAACCCTAAAAGTTGAACTTTTGGTTAAGCCATTTTATTAAAGGTATGTCTTCTGTAATTTACAGGAGACATGCCTTTTAATTTTGTTTTAATTTTATCATGGTTATAAAAATCTATATATTGATGAATCGCAGACGCCAGTTCTGTATAGGTCGTGAACTGTTCGCCATAAAACATTTCCTGTTTAAGCAGCCCAAAGAAGTTCTCCATCGGTGAATTATCCAGACAGTTTTCTTTTCTGGACATACTTTGGAATGTCTTATTCTGCTTAAGGTATTTGACCCACTTTTTATGCTGATAGTGCCAGCCCTGATCCGAGTGGACCGTCATTCGATAGTCTAATGCCGGTCGGTGTTCAATCAATTCTTTTAAAGGATCGATTGCGATGTCGAGAGTAGGGGAACGACTGATTTTATAAGAATATATCTCGCCGCTGAACGCATCCATGAACGGTGACAAGTAAAGCTTTTCTCCAGAGGCTGAAATGTTGAATTGAGTGACATCCGTCAATACTTTTTGATACGGGCGATCTGTTTTAAACCGGCGGGACAGTGTGTTCTTAGCCACTTTACCGACTTTGCCTTTATATGACTTATATTGACGGTTTCTATGTTTAAATTTGACGCAAAGCAATTGATATTTCCGCATCAAACGCAGTACTTTCTTGTGATTCACGACAATCCCTCTATTTTTCAAGGCCAAACAGACCCGACGATAGCCGTATCTCCCTTTACTTTCAGTCACAATTTCCTTGATGGATTGGACGATTTCAGTTTCTTTATGATCCTCCTCAGGTAACCGATCATTCCAGTACTTAAATACACTTTTAGCGATCTTTGCGGCCTCAAGCAGCTCTTTAAGCTGATAGAGACCGGTTTCCCTTAACTCTATTATCGCTCTAACTATTTCTTTGTTCGTTTGTCTCGAGCTAAGGATTGTAGCTTTTTTTCCAGAGCAATGGCGACCGCCAACTGGCGTTTTTCTACCCTTAAACGCTCCAGTTCTTCGCGTTCCGTTTCGTTCAATGGCGCCTTCTCATTTTGTTTCTTCCTGGATTGTTTCGGATTCATCGGTTTAGACGACCTGCCTTTCGGTTTGGTTTCTAAACCCAGAATACCATATTGGTTATACTTGCTCTGCCACTGTGCAATAAGTGAAGGGTTCGGTATGTTAAATGCATTTGCCGTTTCCCTGTATGATAACTGACGTTCTATACGGTACTGGAGGACATCGAGTTTAAATGATTTAGAATAGGTTGACCTTGTCATCCCAACTGTCAACCCTTGCACACCGTTTTGGTTAAATTGATTAATCCACGTTCTGAGTAATTTAGTATCTATTTTATACTTTTCCGATAATTTATCGTAACCCAGATTACCCTTTAAATATTCATGAATCATCTTCAGCTTAAAATCTATTGCATGTTTTCTGTACATATAAAAGCACCCCTAAAGTTGAATTTTGGAGTTCAACTTTAGGGGTGCACCTCACTATCGGGATACGGGTTTTTATTCTGCCGGGATTACTGCACCGTCATAATTCTCTTCGATGAACTGTTTGATTTCATCGCTCTGAAGAACTTCCATCAATTTCTGGATGTCTTTTCGGTCCTGATCTCCTTCACGTACAGCAACAAGGTTCGCATATGGTGATTCTTTGTCCTCGAGTGCAATGGAATCTTCCTGTGGATTCAATCCGCCATCGAGTGCGAAGTTGGAGTTGATGATCACTGCCGGTGCTTCGTTGTTCTCGTACATCTTAACGAGCATTTCAGGTGCAGTTTCATTGTTGAATTCAAGATTTTTCGGATTCTTGGTAATATCGTCGAACTTTGCATCTTCGATGTCGATGCCTTCCTCGATTTCAATCAGTCCAGCATCCACGAAGAACGAAAGGAAACGTCCCTCTTCTGCCGGGTTGTTGGATACGAGGATGGTGGAGCCTTCCGGAATGTCTTCCAGTGAATCATAGTCTTTAGAATAAACGGCCATCGGCTCGATATGTACGTTGCCTGCGCTGGCCAGTTCGTAGCCGTGGGATTCCGATTCAGTGTTGAGATATGGTGTATGCTGGAAGAAGTTTGCGTCGACTTCTTCGTCTGCAAGGAGGCGGTTCGGTGTCGTATAGTCATTGACGATTGAGATGTCGAGCTCGATGCCTTCCTCTTCAAGCAATGTTGCCGCTTTTTCCAAAATTTCAGCATGCGGTGACGGGGAGGCAGCAATTTTCAGCGTGCCGCCGCTTTCTTCATTCTCGGCAGTTTCACCGCTTTCCTCACCTTCTGAACCGCCGCTTCCGCATGCAGCCAGAATGACTGTAAACACTGACATAGTAAGTAACAATAAGAACTTCTTCATAACACAAACCTTCTTCCTTAATTGATTTATATTGGGATTACCGCTTGTCGACAGCTTTGGAGAGAATATCTCCCGCAATCTGTATGATGAAAACGATAATCAGTATTACTATTGTGGCCACCAGTGTGACATCACTCTGGTTTCTTGTAAAGCCGACCATGTAGGCAAGGTTACCCAGTCCTCCGGCACCGATGACACCGGCGATTGCAGTGGACCCGACGAGCATGATCGCTGTAACTGTAATACCTGAAATGAGTGCCGGCAAGGACTCAGGGAGCAGCACTTTCCAGATGATTGTCCACATATTCGCACCCATTGATTCTGCGGCTTCAATGACCCCTTTGTCTATTTCCTTGAGGCCGATTTCCACAAGTCTCGCATAAAATGGTGCCGACCCGATGATGAGGGCAGGGATTGCGCCATTCGGTCCCATTATCGTCCCCATCAGCACTTTGGTGAACGGAATGAGCAGGATGATCAGTATGATGAACGGAATCGCCCTGAACAGGTTGACAAGAAACGCCGTAATGCCGTAGACCGGCCTGCTCGCTTTGACTTCACTTTTTGAAGCGAGGAATAAAATGATCCCCAAAATAATACCGAACAGGAAAGTGAAAGCTGTGGCAATGACCGTCATATACAGCGTCTCATATGTCGCTTCCCAGACTGCATCCCATTTTACATTTTCAAAGGAGAACATTTTCTCTAATTCTGCTAACAGTTCATTCATTTGTCTTCCACCTCCACTGTTACGTCGTGGTCGGCCAGTTCCTTATTCAGGCTTTCGAGCGTTTCGTCATCTACGTCTATCGCCACATACAAGTGACCGTATGATTCATTGTTCGTCCGTTTGATGTTACCGGATAGAATATTCAGATCCAGATCATATTTTTTAACAATCTGGGAAACGATCGGTGCTTTCGACTGAGAACCGACGAATCCGAATTTAAGTATTTTCGATGTTGGGAACAACTCCCTGACCTCATCGAAGGAAAGCGCCGTCTCTTCATCATTGATATCGTCTTTGACAAAGCGCTTTGTCACCGTATGCTCCGGGTTCTGGAACAGTTTCAATACGGGTCCGGTTTCCACGATCCTGCCGTTTTCCATCACCGCGCCACGGTCGCAGATTTTACGGATGACATGCATCTCATGTGTGATGAGGACAATGGTCAGGTTCATCTCATCACGGATCTTCACGAGCAGATCGAGGACTTCATCCGTCGTTTCTGGATCCAATGCACTGGTCGCTTCGTCACATAACAGGACTGTCGGCTCATTGGACAAGGCACGGGCGATACCTACGCGCTGCTTCTGTCCGCCGGAAAGCTGACTCGGATAGTTGTCTTCGCGCCCCGAGAGGCCGACAAGTTCAACCAGTTCTGCCACCCTTTTCTGACGTTCCTTTTTAGGGACACCCGCAATCTCCAGAGGGAAGCTGATATTCTCAGCGACAGTCCGTGACCAGAGCAGATTGAAGTGCTGGAAGATCATAGATACTTTCTGACGTTTCTTCCGAAGATCAGTTTTGGACATCTTGCTGATGACATCCTCCCCGATCATCACATCTCCGGAAGAAGGCAGTTCAAGCCCGTTGAACAACCTGATCAATGTGGATTTCCCTGCACCGGAATAGCCGATGACACCAAATATTTCACCCTGATTGACAGTCATGCTGACGTTATCGACAGCCTGAATATCAGCGCTTTTCGTTTTGAATATTTTCGTTACATTCCTTATATCGATCATACGCGTATCATCCTGACTTCTTAAAAATAAAAGCCCACTCATTGATTGAGTAGGCTGTTGGTTTCATTCCAAGCCTCTCATCTTTGATCTTTCGATCAGTGAATTGGCACCTTGTACTAAGACGGTTGCCGTGGTTTCGCGGGGCACTATCCCTCCACCACTCTTAATAAGAGCATTTCTTTATTAGATTGTCACTTATAGTATCATTTCAAATCCTATCGGTCAACCATAAATTCATCCATCACTTCTGACAGATAGGTGACCGAATGGAATGCGTATACTTCCCTCACCAGCTCACCGCGGCTGAAAAGCAGCAGAGCCGGAGCTGACCTGATATGATAGTCATCAATCAGATCCTTATGGTAATTCAGGTTGATGGAAGTATATTCAAACCCTTTCATCTCTGAGACGATGCCGAGCATACGTTCCGCGATTGTACAGTTCGCACATATCGGTGCGAATCCGTACAATATGAATCTATCATCAGACTGGATATGACTGGTAATATCCAGCGAACTTATCTCTTCTTTCATTATTACCATACTTACCTTTCATTACGAGGCTCGTGTCCACATAGAATTCGTGTCTCATCAGCAGATTTGCCAAATAATCCCTCGGACATCGGCCGACTTCGCCGAATTTTGGATCGATATAGATATGTGTGCTTTCACTGAGATGTTTTTTGAACCACTTTCTGATTTTCCGACCTTCCTTGTCCGCGTCGGACAGTATATAAATATCGGAACCGTTAAGCTGGTCAAGAATCTCATCCAATTTTGAGATTCCCATCGTACCATGGGTGCAGATGATCTGTACAGGTTCTATCAATACTTCTTCGATGCGCCGCTTGTCAGTTTTGCCTTCAACGATAAGCACTTTATCGGAAAAATACATTTTTATCACCCTTGGTATTATATTTTCAAAAAAACTCCAGACAATGTCCAGAGTTCATCAGTTTATGCATCCACCATTTCATCATATGCTGCTGCATCCATAAGGCTATCTAATTGTGATTCGTCTGACAGTTCAAGAACAACCATCCATGCGCCTTCGTACGGAGATTCGTTAACAAGCTCAGGGCTGTCTTCAAGTTCTTCGTTAACTTCCACTACTGTACCGCTCAAAGGTGCATAAAGCTCAGAGACCGTCTTAACGGATTCCACGCTGCCGAATGATTCACCTTTAGTAATTTCGTCACCTTCTGCAGGGAGTTCCACGAAAACGATGTCACCAAGTTCGGACTGAGCAAATTCAGTGATTCCGAGTCTGACTTTACCATCTTCCTGTTTTACCCACTCATGATCCTCTGAGTACTTCAAATCTTTTGGTGTTGACACGATAATAACCTCCTTTAACTTTACAACTATATAATCTCACAGTTCACACTATTTAAGCAAGGTAAATCTAACCAAGGAAGGCCTTTTCATAGTCTTTCTCCTTGAAACCGAGAATAACCTGACTGCCATCATATGCCAGCGGCCGTTTGATCAGCATTCCGTCGCTTGTAAGCAACTCGATTTTCTCGTCTGAAGTCATGGTTTCAAGGCGGTCCTTAAGCTCCAGTTCCTTGAATTTCTTACCGCGTTTGTTGAAGAAATCATCAACGTCCTTGTCTGATTTGGAAATGATCTCTTCCAATGTTTCTTTGGACGGCGGCTGCTTCACCATATCGTGCGCCTTAAAATCAACCGCATTCTCCTCTAAGAATTTCCGGCCTTTACGGCAGGTCGTGCATTTAGGGTATTCGTAAAGTGTAATCATCAAATATCCTCCACATTTATTGTTATTTATAATATACCTTTACATGAGCATGTAATGCAAATACAGAATTACAAGCCGGTTAGTTTATATGATAATGGAAAGATGATAGAATATGTTTAATTGTAATAAATAAAAGGAGCGATCTGATATGGCAATGCAACCAATTACCGAATACGAAGATTTCAAAAATAAGGCGGGAAGTGACGATAAGATCATCGTCAAATTCTTTGCGGGCTGGTGTCCGGACTGCACGGCGATGAACATGTTCATCGA
>CAYTIR010000044.1:3962-11138 GCA_964437955.1 uncultured Staphylococcaceae bacterium | reverse complement strand
CTGGTATGAATTGAACCGGGATGATATACCGGAAGCTGCCCAGGAAAATGATGTGATGGGTATACCGAGCCTTCTCGTATTCCAGAATGGAGAAAAGCTGGCCCACCTGCATTCCGCAAATGCGAAAACACCGGAGTCAGTCACAGAATTCCTCAAGGAAAATATTTAAAATAACATAATAAACTTCAAAACTCCCGCAACCATTTTACGGCTGCGGGAGTTTATTTTTATAGCCTGTCTTCCGATTGATCAGTCTTCTTCGAAAATATCCAGATATTCTTTCAGGATGCCTGCATGGATCTGTCCGGGGGCAGCCTGATTAACGAGATGACCGTATGTCAGGCACGAACCGAAGACTCCACCGGCCACACGGGTGATTTTTCCGGATTCCCCCATAGCGATGCCTACGACCTGGCAGTTGAACTTTTTGCGCGCATCATGCACCGCACTCAGCACACTCAGCACATCACGGCCATCCGCGGGCTTATATGCCAGTTTCAAAATATCACCGCCACGTTCATACATATTTTTGTAAGTGGCCATCATTTCTTCAAAATGCGGCGTGTCCTGGAAATCGTGCTGGCTGAGCAGAACCGCGACCCCTTTTTCTTTCGCTTCAGTGATCAGCTGGCTCACGATGTCTTCGTACATGAAGAATTCGATGTCCACGATGTCGATGTCACTATGTTGTATCGCATCGCTTACGAGACTTTGGTATTCAGCTGCCGATTTCGTACCATTTCCCCCTTCACCGTTTGTCCGGTAAGTGTATATGATCGGGTAGTCTTTCATTTCCCGGGTAATGTGATCGACGAGTTCGAAATGATCTTCATGGTTCATCGCGTCAAAGGAATCACTTCTGATCTCAACGATATCGAATTTTTCACTTTGTTTCTTCGCTTCTGAAATTTCCTTCTGAACTTCGTCGGCAGAATGACCTGCAAAGGAGACGACAACTTTTGGCTGACCCTCGCCAATGGTCACATTTTTAATTTTCATATTCAGTGCCTCCATTTTTTCTTTTTATTTATATACATTATAGAAAGTGAAGTGAGATTTCAATCGAATCAGTACATACGTCCTGATACGGTGTTTGTTTCTTTCTATTATAGGGCATATTCGTAACGAGGTGAATATAATGCTTAAAATAAAAAGGGTCTATGATGATGAATCACAGCAGGATGGAAAAAGATATCTGGTAGACGGTGTCTGGCCGAGGGGCATAAAAAAAGAGGATCTGAATCATGATGAATGGTACAAGGAACTCTCCCCTTCATCCGATCTGCGTAAATGGTTCGATCACGACGCTGACAAATGGGATGAATTCAAGAAAGCATACTTCAAAGAACTCGATGCGCACAAAGATCTGTTGAAGGAAATTAATAAAGACAGCGATGGCCATAACGTCACACTGCTTTACAGTGCGAAGGACGAAAGACACAACCAGGCTGTTGCCATTAAAGAGTATATAGAGAATATGTAATGATACTATCCGGATCCGGCAAGGGGTCCGGATATTTTTATTCTCAGGCAGCAAAAAAGGAGGTGTACACACCTCCTCATCACTCTTCTATATATGGTTCGGGATGGACATATGAGGAATATACCCCTTCTTCACTCAATGATTTTTCCACTTTATCGCAAATGTCATGCGCTTCATCAAGTGTGATGCTCTTATCCACGAAGATGGTGACATCCAGAAACACACTGTCACCATGATATCTTCCCTTCACTGAAGATACGCCCTCTACACCGTCGATCTTCATTACATCATTAACATAAAATTCAAGATCTTTTTCATGGAAACCGTCACTTAATGTAAAAATCGCCTCTTTGCATATTTTGAAACCGGTGTAGACGATGAGGAGTCCTAGAATAAGTGCCAGTATCGGATCGACGATCGGATATCCGACCTGAGTAAAAATCAGGCCAAAGCCAGTACCGAAACTGACCATGCTGTCGGAGAGGTTGTCTACAGCCGCTGACTTCAGGGAACTGCTCCGTGTCTTTTTCGCCAGACCTTTATTGTAGAAGTAGACCAGCAGCATCACGAATCCACTGATGAAACTGACCCACAGCGCCAATGGATTCGGTGTTGTATACTCCCCGCCCATCAATTTAGGGAAATTGTCAATCATGACCTGCAGACCGACGAACATGATGATGAATGACACAAGCAATGTCGAAATGTTCTCCGACTTCATATGGCCGTATGGATGGTTCTTATCCGCCGGTTTCAATGAAATCTTCAAACCGATCAGTACGGCCACGGACACAAGTATGTCCGTCATATTATTGAAGGCATCCGCCCTCAGAGCAGCAGAATCAAACTGGGCTCCGGTTATGAATTTGGCAATCGAAAGGATGATATATGCGATCAGGCTCAAGTAGGCACCTTTTTGAGCACGCTTCAAGTTACTCTCCATAGTCTTACCTCCGGCATTAATGAAACGCTATTATAACTTAATGGACTGGCTGGATCGGATTGCTTCGCAAAAAGCGGCAATCGGGCCAGTATATTGAACACTTGAATTTCTATGATATCAGGCCGTAAAAATAAAAATGCCTAACCGCTCGGGTTAAGCATTACAGAATGGAGACGGCGGGAGTCGAACCCGCGTCCAGAGACCTTGATACATTTCTTTCTACGTGCGTAGTCCATATTTGGATTTCGCATGGCTGACGGTAATGGACAAACCACATACCATGCTAGTCTGATTGGCCTCTTCACCCAGTCTGCAGACAGAAGACTGGATGCGTAACCTGCTAAAGTTGAATCATCCAGTCAGGTCGCACAGGTGACGACAAGGGATGATGCAGAGCGCTATTACGCAGCTACTGCGAAGTTGTTTTGTTTGCCAGTTATTATAAACTGAGTATCGTTTTTGCGGAGCCGAAACCTCCGGCACGCTTAAAATGCCCAAACAGCCCCTGTCGAATCCGGAACGTCCCCGGATTTATAAGGGTACCGCCTCAATTGGCGTAATGACTATTATAGCAAATAACAGCTTCAAAATCAAGTTCATGCCCTACTGCATGCGGTCTTTGATTGCCCGGTCAATGTCCCTTTTCATCTGTTTCTGTTTCAGTGATTCACGCTTGTCATATTTCTTTTTACCTTTGGCGACGCCGAGCAGCATTTTACAGAAACCGTTCTTTATATAAAGTTTGAGCGGGATGAGCGCATACCCGGTTTCTTTGGAGATGCCGTACAGCTTGTCGATCTGCTTTCTTTTCAATAAAAGTTTGCGGGTCCTGAGTGGATCGTGATTGTATCGGTTGCCCTCCTCATAAGGAGCAATGTGCATGTTATACACATACATCTCCCCTTTGTATACACGGGCATAGGCATCCTTCAGGTTGGCAGAACCGCGCCGGATTGATTTTATTTCTGTACCTCTCAGTTCAATCCCCGCTTCCACCGTCTCTTCTATAGTATAGTCATGGCTTGCCTTTCTATTTTGAGCAAGCGGTTTGTCATGTGTTTTTTTCATTGCCTATTACTTCTTTCCCTTGCGTTTTTTTGCCGCATGTTTAGCACCTTTATAAAATGGTTTTTTATTACTCTTCCCTTTATCAAAATGCTTTTTGCCATCTTTTTTCTGACCTTTTCCTTTGCCTTCGGATTTGGTTTTGGCTTTGATTTCCACAGGGCGGTCCCTTCTTTGTCTCGGTGCCCGTTCCGGCATGCCCACCACTTTGAAATCGATGAGTCTTTCTGCCATATTCACATCCACCACTTCGATTTCCACAGGGTCACCGATGCGGTACACTTTGCCTGTACGGTCCCCGATGAGTGCTAGATGCCTCTCATGGTACTGATAGTGATCATCTGTCAGATTCGACACATGAATCAGCCCTTCAATCGTATTCGGCAGTTCCACGAACATGCCAAAGTTCATCACACCTGAGATGACACCTTCAAATGTCTCTCCCACATGCTCGAGCATGTATTCCGCTTTTTTCAGGTCATCCGTATCTCGTTCTGCATCCTGTGCACGGCGTTCCCTGTCAGATGTGTGCTCTGCCGCATCCGGCAGGAATTCAGCATTTCTATCTATCGTTTTTCTGTCCGTCTTCCCTTCGATCAGATATTTCCTGATCAGCCGGTGGACAATCAGGTCGGGATACCGTCTGATCGGCGAGGTGAAGTGTGTATAGAATTCAGCAGATAGGCCAAAGTGTCCCAGGTTCTCTTCTGAATAGCGCGCCTGCTGCATGGAACGGAGCATCAATGTGCTGATGACCATCTCTTCAGGACGGCCTTCGACCTCTTCGATGATTTCCTGCAATGCTCTCGGATGGATTTCATTGCCCTTGCCTTTCACGACAATACCGAAGTTTGTGATGAATTCGAAGAATTGTCTGAGCTTCTCTTCCTTCGGATCTTCGTGGACCCTGTAGAGGAACGGCACTTCCATCCAGTGGAAATGTTCAGCCACCGTTTCGTTGGCTGCAAGCATGAACTCCTCGATCATTTTCTCACCGACTGAACGTGTTCTCAAAACGATATCGCCGGCGGAGCCGTCCTCATTCACCAGCACTTGCGCTTCATTGAAATCGAAGTCGATTGCGCCGCGGGCTTCCCTTCTATTCCTGAGAATCTGTGCAAGCGTCTCAGCATCCTGCAGCATCGGATACACATCGCCAAATTCACCGATCAGCGCCTGATCTTCATCCACAAGCATTTTATTGACAGCATCATATGTCATTCTGCGGTCAGAATGGATGACACTCTGAAAAATATCATGGTTGACCACTTTACCGTTATGGTCGATTTCCATACGACAACTCATTGTCAGCCGGTCCTCATCCGGATTCAGTGAACAAATGCCGTTTGACAGCCGGTGGGGAATCATCGGAATCACCCGGTCGACCAGATATACACTCGTCGCGCGGTCATAGGCCTCTGTATCAAGTGCGGAATCCTCTTTGACATAATAGCTGACGTCGGCAATGCTGACCGTGAGCTCATGGTTGCCGTTGTCGAGCTTATTGACTGATACTGCATCATCAAGGTCTTTTGCATCGGCCCCGTCAATTGTAATCGTAAATTCATCGCGCAGGTCGGTACGGCCTTCAAGCTCCGATGTTTCAATCGTTTCAGGCACATTCTCCGCCTCTTTCAGCACTTCTTCAGGGAAGTCGATCTCGATGCCATGCTGATATATGATCGACAGGATATCCACACCCGGATCATTCTTGTGTCCGACAATCTGAATGATGTGTCCTTCCGGTTTATCTTCCCCTTCACGGTACTTCGTAATTTCCACAAGCACTTTGTGTCCATCCACCGCACCCAGGTTCTGATTTTTCGGAATAAAGATATCGTCGATGATTTTCTTGGAATCCGGCACTACAAAACCGAAATTCTTGCTGGGCTTGTATTCGCCGACGACACGTGTAATGCCGCGGGTCAGTATACTGGTAACCGAACCTTCCTGCTTGTCACTGTCATCGCCGCCTCTTGTTGATTTGCGCACTTCCACAAGGACTGTATCCCCGTCCAGAGCACCATTGATCTCGTTCGGCGGAATGAACACATCTTCTATCTCAGCATCTTCAGGACGCAGGAAACCGAATCCGCGCTTGTGCATGGAAAGCTTCCCTTTGACCAGGTTCGTTTCACTCGTTTTCATATACTTGTCTTTTTTCGTCCTGAACACTTCTCCGGACTCTTCGAGGGAAACCATCGCCTTGACCATTTCCTTGAAGTCATCCGAATCATATGCTGAAAGCTTTTCTTGAAAATCATCCATCGTCATCGGCTTGTAATCATCCGACTGGATAATCCCCAATATCTTATCTCTATAGCTATCCATGGAAATGCCTCCTATTCTAATTCCAGTCCAACTGGTCCATAAACTGATGCAGGTCTTCGAATAATTCCTTCTTTTCTACATCTATCGTCAAAACATGGCCCGACTCAGGGTACCACTTCAGTTCTTTTTCATCTTCATCCGTCGACGTGTCGTCATAGATGATGTTTGCAGAATCCGGGTTGATCATCTCATCCTTTTCAGATTGAGCGATGAACAGCGGATCGAATACGTCATCCAGTTTATCATTCACAAGACTGATCATATCACGGATTTCATCCAGCATGTCAGTCGGTTCAAAACGGGACATCTCCTTCTCCACGATGTCAGCAGCCTTGCCTTCCCTTTCTTTGAAGGTCCGTGCATATTCGAGCACACCGTTATACATCGTCTCACGATCCTTCAAGTACATCGGACTGCATATCGTGGCCACACCGACCACTTCCCGTTCAACCGCAAGTCTGAGCGCAAACACGCCACCAAGGGAAAGACCCGCGACGAAAATTTTGTCGTATCCTTTATTTTTCAGGAAATCGTATGCCTCGAGCACCTGTGACCACCAAATATGAGGACTCGATGCCAGCAGATTCTCAGGCGGCTCTGCATGCCCTTCATAATGCGGCGCATAGGATGTGATTCCATGTCGTTGAAGGTAGCGGCCCAGCTGTCTCACATCCGATGAATTCCCTGTGAATCCATGGAGCAGAAGCACAGCTTTTTCCCCTTCTTCGAAGAAAAATGGTTTCGGCAATTGTATCTTCATAGTTATACCCTACTTTCACATCGTTAATTTCATTGTACGTTAAATATCCTTCTTATAAAATAAAAACCCCCTATTACTAGGGGGCGGATCTATTAGCCTAAGTATGTCAGCAAAAGCATGATCATGAAGAACAGAAGCGAAAGAATAACTGTCGCCCTATGTAATACAAGATCCATGCCACGCGCTTTTTGTTTACCGAATAATTGCTCTGCACCGCCACCGATTGCACCTGAGAGGCCGGCGCTTTTCCCTGACTGTAGCAATACCACTGCAATTAAAGATATACAAACGATAATCAGTAGCACAACCAGAAGTGTTTGCATGTGGTAATCCCTCCATAAATATTAACACTAAGAATATTAACAGATTTAGAGTATTTTTGCAAACGGATAATAGACGCTGAGAGCCGATATATCAGTTGTTGGATTCGATTCATTACTATGTGGTCATCGTGGGTGTGGCGAAGGCCAGATAGCCCTTCCTGTGGACGTCGTCGCACAAACGAAGTCCAGATAACCCCTCATGTGGACGTCGTCGCTCAAACGAAGTCCAGATAACCCCTCATGTGGACGTCGTCGCTCAAACGAAGTCCAG
>CAYTIR010000044.1:0-3862 GCA_964437955.1 uncultured Staphylococcaceae bacterium | reverse complement strand
ATAACCCCTCATATGGACGTCGTCGCCCCCTAAATCAAGACAAAAACACCGCATCGCCAAAAAGGCGGTGCGGTGTTTCACTAATATCGGACAGATTACTTAACATCCAGATTGTAGAAGGATGAAAGTCCGTCGTATTTTGCTGTTTCGAAGAGTTCGTCTTCGATACGGAGCAGCTGGTTGTATTTCGCAACGCGGTCTGTACGGGATGGCGCCCCTGTTTTGATCTGACCGGCATTGACTGCAACTGCGATGTCTGCAATTGTCGTATCTTCCGTTTCACCTGAACGGTGTGAGATGACTGCAGTGTAGCCTGCGCGTTTAGCCATTTCAATCGCTTCGAAAGTTTCTGTCAGCGTACCAATCTGGTTCACTTTGATCAAGATGGAGTTACCTACGCCTTCTTCAATCGCGCGTTCAAGCTTAACAGTGTTTGTAACGAACAAGTCGTCACCAACGAGCTGGACTTTTGAACCGAGTTTTTCTGTAAGAAGTCTAGTACCTTCCCAGTCGTTTTCATCAAGTCCATCTTCAATTGAAATGATCGGGTATTTTTCAATCATTTCTGCAAACCAGTTGACCATTTCTTATGAAGATTAGGATTTGCCTTCGCCTTTAAGTTCGTACTTTTTAGTATCCGCATCATAGAACTCACTGGAAGCAGCATCCATCGCAAGACGGATCTGTTCACCCGGCTTATAACCTGCTTTTTCTACTGCTTCAATGATCGTGGACAGTGCTTCTTCGTTGGAACCAAGGTTTGGAGCGAAGCCGCCTTCGTCACCTACGCCTGTATTGTATCCTTTTTCGTTAAGCACTTTTTTAAGGTTATGGAAAATCTCAGCACCCATGCGGAGGGCTTCTTTAAATGATTCCGCCCCTACAGGCATGATCATGAATTCCTGGATATCCACGTTGTTGTCAGCATGCTCTCCACCATTGATGATGTTCATCATCGGTACCGGCAGCTGGACTGCATTGAATCCGCCGAGGTATTTGTAAAGTGGCATTCCAAGGAAATCCGCTGCTGCTTTTGCAACAGCCATCGATACGCCAAGGATGGCGTTGGCACCAAGTTCACCTTTGTTTTCTGTGCCGTCCAGTGCAATCATCATCTTGTCGATGGAAACCTGTTCTAGAACACTGAAGTCACCGTCTACCAATTCAGGTCCGATTTTTTCGTTAACATTTTCAACAGCTTTCTCAACACCCTTACCAAGGTAGCGTGTATCATCCGCATCACGGAGTTCAACTGCTTCGTATTCACCAGTTGAGGCACCGGAAGGTACCAGTGCGCGTCCGAAGGCACCACTTTCTGTTAAAACTTCAACTTCGACTGTCGGATTCCCGCGGGAGTCGAGTACTTCACGTGCATAAACATCTGTAATTAATGGCATATCCAGATCTCCTTTTTAATTGGTTTTATAATTTTATTATCCGGGATTAATAAAGATATTACAAACTTTTACCTGATCAGACTTTCGCCCGTCATCTCATCAGGTTTTTCGACATCCATCAAATCGAGGAGTGTCGGCGCAAGATCGGCAAGTTTGCCGCCGCTTCTCACATCCACACCTTCTTTTGTGACGATGACTGGCACCGGATTCGTCGTATGGGCAGTCATCGGGCTTCCTTCGACTGTCGTCACTTCATCCGAGTTGCCGTGATCCGCTGTGATGATTGCTGTGCCGCCCTGTGCAATGATTTCATCCACAATAGGTCCCAGACACTCATCTACAGCTTCAATTGCTTTGACTGTCGGATCTAGCATTCCGCTGTGACCGACCATATCCGGGTTGGCGAAGTTGAGCAGGATGAGGTCCAGGTCCTTTTTGGAAAGCTCTTCCATACATCTGTCCCGTACTTCATAAGCACTCATCTCAGGCTGCAGATCATAAGTTGCCACTTTCGGTGAATCCACGAGTACTCTGCGTTCACCGTCAAACTCATCATGCCGGCCGCCACTCATAAAGTAAGTCACATGCGGGTACTTCTCTGTTTCTGCAATGCGCAGCTGCTTTTTCCCTGCTTTTGCTGTAACTTCACCAATCGTGTTGATGATATCCTCTTTTTCGAATACAACATCAGCCACTACATTATCACTGTATTTGGTGAATGTGACGAATTTCAGATCATCATATTTCTTTTCTATTTCAAAGCCCATGAACTCTTCATTTGTATAAACTTCTGAAAGCTGTGCCGCACGGTCCGGACGGAAATTATAGAAGATGACCGCATCATTGTTCATGACACCGCGGTCATAATCACCGTCATGGTCGAATACTACGAACGGCTTGACGAATTCATCGGAAATGCCTTCAAGATAGCTCGCCTCGATACCTTCCGTTGCGGTAGCAAAACGCGGTCCTTTACCGTTTGAGATTGCCTGATAGGCGACTTCTTCACGGTCCCAGCGTTTGTCTCGATCCATCGCATAGTAGCGGCCGCTTACAGTCGCGAACTCTCCGATCCCGATTTCTTTAAATTGCTTTTCCGACTCTTTTACATAGTTGAGTGCAGACTCCTGGTTCACGTCACGCCCATCCAGGAATGCATGGACATAAACATGTTTGAGGCCTTTTTCCTTCGCCATTCTGAGAATCGCAAACATATGCTCATAATGGGAATGAACACCGCCATCGCTCAGCAGGCCCATCACATGCAGCGCACTGTCGTTCTCATTCACATGATCCATTGCATTCAACAGCACTTCGTTTTCATAGAACTCGCCATCCTCTATGGACTTATTGATGCGTGTAAGGCTCTGATAGACAATACGGCCGGCACCGATATTCAAGTGACCGACTTCCGAGTTGCCCATCTGCCCTTCAGGAAGTCCGACATCAAGTCCGCATGCCGAGAGTTCATTATGCGGGTATTTATTAAAGTAACGGTCGAAGTTCGGTTTATTGGCTGCTTTGACAGCATTTCCTTTCTCTTCATCCCTGTTGGCAAAGCCATCAAGGATGATCAGTCCTACCGGTCCAGTCATTTTTTAGCACCTTCAAGCAGCGCAAGGAAGGATTCGGGCTTAAGGGAGGCACCGCCGACAAGCGCACCGTCGATATGTTCCTGAGCCATGTATTCTTCAACATTTTCAGGTTTTACAGAACCGCCGTACTGTATACGGATTGCTTCTGAAGTTGCATCGTCATACAGGGAAGCAACTGTTTCACGGATGACACCGCACATTTCGTTCGCATCATCACTTGTCGCAGATTTTCCAGTACCAATCGCCCAGATCGGTTCATATGCGATCACGGTAGTTTTCACCTGATCAGAAGACAGACCTTCCAACGCTTTTGTCACCTGGTCTTTAACCCGGGCCTCAGCCTGGTTGCTTTCACGTTCTTCATCAGTTTCACCACAGCAGATGATCGGCACAAGCCCTTTCGCATGGAGTGCGTGCGCTTTTTTATTGACAGTTTCATCTGTCTCGGCAAAATGCTCACGACGTTCGGAGTGTCCGACGATTACATAATCCACACCAAGATCTTCCAGCATGGATGGGGATACTTCCCCAGTAAATGCACCGCTGTCTTCGAAATGGCTGTTTTCTGCACCGATGCCAAGCTCTAGATCTTTTGCTTTGGCCACCAGTGACGGAAGGTGGATGAATGGTGCACAGATGGCACTCTCAACTTCATCCTTCTTCGGCAGTTCGCCGAGTGCATCAATAAATGCATCACCTTCTGAAACTGTTTTGTTCATCTTCCAGTTACCTGCTATGAATGGCGTTCTCATATACATCCTCCTAGTATCATTTTAATCTCGCCTGTTACTATTTGTCGTCAATGACTGTCAGGCCGGGCAGTTCTAAGCCTTCAAGATATTCCAGTGAAGCGCCGCCGCCTCTTGAAAT
>CAYTIR010000043.1:0-19369 GCA_964437955.1 uncultured Staphylococcaceae bacterium | reverse complement strand
ATCCCAAATCATGCCGATCTGTTCGGCGATGACCGCGGCGGCGATGACGAGCGACAGCGTTGACGTCAGCAGGAAGCTCGCCGCCGACACACGTTTGATGTCGAAATCGCGGAGCAGCCCTGCGACCGGAATGACCTGGCTCAGGAAGTATGCCGCAAGCAGCACCGGAATCATGATGAACACGCGAGAGTCCTGGAACATTGACGGCAGATCGAGGCCGACACCGACCATGATGAAGAAGATCGGGATGAAGAAGCCGTAGCCGAATGAATCCAGTTTCGTGTGCATGTCCTTCTCTGGTTTAAGCAGGCTGACGATACAGCCGGCGATGAAGGCACCGAGGATGTTTTCAGCACCCACCCCTTCTGCAAGGGCGACGAGCATGATGATCAGCGCAAACACACCGCGTATGCCAATCTGCATCGTACCGTTGTTGAGCTGTTTAAGGAACTGGGCGTTGTGCATCACGCGACCCAGGACATAGAACAGTACGGCGAACACGATGAGTATGCCCATCAGCCAGATCGGCTGGCTGGAATCCGCATACAGCTGCGAATAGAATGCGAGCATGATCATCGTTACCAGATCCGCAATCACGGCGATGAGCAGGATGATCTGCCCCATCTGGCGCGTGATCAGGTTCTCCTCCTTCAGTGTCGGCACAACGACGCCGAGTGAGATGGTCGAGATGATGATGACGAGAAGGAACACATCATCAAAGATGCCCGCCCAGCGCATCAGGAGTGCAAACAGCAGGCTGAGCAGCAGTATGCCTCCGAATATCGAGAGCGTAAGTGCCAGTGTGTTCGGCAGCGGACGCTTGAGTATTTTGGATTTTTTATTCTGCCCGGCTTTCTGGATGAACGCCTCGAAGTCGATTTCCAGACCACTCAGGAACATGAGGAAAATAAAGCCGAGCGTAGACAGAATGTTGAGCCATGGATCGTTCGGATCCACGATATTTAAAAACGAGTTACCAATGAGTACACCGACGAGTATTTCTGCAACCACGACCGGCAGGAAGCTGACTTTGAGCCGGTTGATGAGTATCGGGGTGAGAAGGGCCGCAAGAACGACGATGGCCAAAGATAATACGGATGGTCCATGTTCCATAATTTCTCCTTAGATCAAATAAGACATAAATGCGTTGGCAAGCGAGAAGTAGATTAGCAGGCTGATGATATCATTCGCCGTCGTGATGAACGGGCCGCTTGCAACAGCCGGGTCGATGCCCACGCGGGACATCGCCAGCGGCACCAGCGTGCCGAGCAGTGTCGAGAGCGTCATGGCGATCATCAGGCTGGTGCTGACAATCAGTCCGAGTACCGGCGACTGGTACATCAGGACGATGATGGTGAACAGTATCGCACCGCAGACGAGGCCGGTGATGATGCCGGAGCCCATCTCACGGAGTGCGAGTTTCACTTTGCTCGCTTCCTGTATTTCCCCTGTCGCGATTCCTCGGACAGCAACGGCGAGGGACTGTGTGCCGGTGTTTCCGGCCATCCCGCCGATGATCGGTATGAAGGCACCAAGTATTGCAACCCGGGCCAGTGTATCTTCAAACGTCGTGAGCATCGTCGCCGTGATCATTCCCATGAATGTCAGGCCGACGAGCCAAGGCAGACGCTTTTTTGCAGTTGACAGTGAAGAGTCAGTGGTCGGTTCGATTTCACTCATACCGGCGAGCCTGGAGTAGTCCTCCCCCGCCTCTTCGTGGATGACATCCATGATGTCATCCGCTGTGATGATACCGACCAGATGATCCTGGTAGTCCACGACCGGCACCGCCAGGAAGTCATAGTCCCGCATGATCTGCGCAACATCTTCCTGGTCATCCGACACGAGGACGGAAACGACACGCTCTGTCATGATGTCCCCGATATACTCGTCATCATCGGCGATGATGAGTTCACGGAGGGACATGATGCCGGCAAGCCTGCGCGCCTCATCCACTACGAATACGTAGTAGATCGTCTCGGAGCTTGGTGCCATATGTTTCAGATGGCGCATCGCTTCGCGCACAGTCATGAGCGAGGTCACGCTGACGAACTCGGTCGTCATGATCCCGCCGGCAGTGTCCTCCTCATAATTCAGGAGCGCCCGGATTTCACGCGCATCTTCCTGATCCATCAACGTCAGGAATGAAGTCAGTTTCTCCTTTGAAACTTCGTTCAGGATATCCACGGCGTTATCATACTGCATCGCGCCGAGCATATGCGCTGCGTAGCGTGAATCCATCGTATCGAAGATCTCCTCGAATTCCTCCGGTTCGAGCTCTATGCTGTCGAAGAAGTCGGAGACTTCAACCGGATCGAGGAAATGATAGAGGAGCGTGCGCATCTCTTCATCCAATTCCAGGAAAAATTCACTCTGCTCATAGTTGTGGAGCGCGAAGAACTCTTTCCGGAAGTCGTCTATATTATCATCTTTGAGCATGGACCGCAACGTTCCGTAACTCATCATTTCGTCTGTCTTTTCACTGATTTCAGGCAACTCTGCCACCCCCGGTCATATCATCATATATATTACTGCCCTGTTTGGCATGAAAGTATTCATTATTATAAAAAAGCACTTTCTCAAGTGCTTTTTACTCCGCGGAGATAAATGAATCATGGACCCTTCTCCAGAACGGGAACGGTCTGAATCTTGCGAAACGGATTTTCTCATCCGCTACGCGGAACTGTATGGATTTTACCCCTTTATGTACGAGGTTGATGTGATCGATCGTCAGATTATAAATTTCACTGTTGACCGGCAGCACCTGGCACGTATGGTGTTTCGGCAGTACGAGCGGTGACCCGACTGTACGGAACACCCGGTTGTTGATCGAGGCGATTTCGGTGATCTGGATCGCTTCGAGTGACGGGTGGATCAGCGCGCCGCCGAGGGCTTTATTATATGCGGTGGATCCGGACGGGGTCGAAATGCAGAGTCCGTCTCCGCGGAACCGCTCGAAATGCTGGTTCCGGATATCCACGTCCATCACGAGCGTCGTACCGTTGTTCGTGCGCAGCGTCGCCTCGTTCAGCGCGAGGTACCGCGTCTCGGTGCCTGCACCGTCATAACGGACAATCGTCTCGAGCAGCGGATATTCGATCACCTGGAATTCATCGTTCTGGATCGAGATGATGAGCCGCTCCACTTCATGCGGCAGCCAGTCCGCATAGAACCCGAGGTGCCCCGTGTGGACACCGACGAAAGCCGTGTGGTCCATCAGATGCTGGTAGCTGTGGAACGCCTGGAGCAGCGTCCCGTCCCCGCCGACCGAAATGACGATCTCCGGCGCTTTCTCATCCGGCGTCATCCCCATATCGACCATGTAGTTCATCATCTTATCCTTCAATGCGTTCGATTTCGTGTCCCCCTTGGAGACGATGAAAAATTTCATCTGCATCCGCCCTTCCTTCTTAGAATAAAAACCGTCAGCCTTGCGTGATTATATGTTGCGTTTTTTTGTGTAGTATTTTTGTGCGTCCTGGATCTCTTCACGGATTTCGGACATTTCCTGATCCAGAAGATACGCCGCTTCCGCCGCGTTCTGGAGACGCTTTCTGATCTCAGGCGGATATTCACCGCTGTATTTGTAGTTCAGCGTGTGTTCAATCGTCGCCCAGAAGTTCATCGCAAGTGTCCGGATCTGTATTTCGGCGAGGATGTTCACCGTGCCGTCGATTGTCTCCACCGGATATTCGATGATGAGGTGATAGGAACGGTATCCGCTCTCTTTCGTATTCTCGATGTAATCGCGCTCCTCGACCACTTCCATGTCCGAACGCGTGCGTATCAGATCCGTGATGACGCGGATGTCGTCGACGAACTGACACATGATGCGGATGCCTGCGATATCGTACATTCCCTCCCGCAGGCGGTCATATGGAATATCGCGTGTGCTTGCTTTCTCTATGATGCTCTGCACCGGTTTCACCCGTGCGGTCACAAATTCAACCGGAGAGGACTGGCGGTTCAACTGGTAGTCTTTCCGCATCCCCTTCAGTTTTATTTTGAGCTCCTCGACTGCCTGTTTATAAGGCCTGAGAAACTTCTCCCATTCTTCCATCTAAAACACTCCAGTCTTATATCAGTACTATAGTCCGAACTGCTCTCTGACTGCTGTTTCAAATGCTTTCCCGTAATTGTTGTTGTCCACGATGTTATCGAGCAGGAAATCCATCTCTTCCCAGAAGCCGTCGAGTGTCACTTGGCCGTTCAGCAAGATTTCAGTACCTTTGAAGTCGTTGAGCATGGACCATGTCTCTTTGACGAAATGCACTCTCTGGAATGCTTCCCCGTCGTCCAGCAGATAGATGAAGCTCATGTTATCGGAATCCACAATCATGCGCGATGCCGCTGTCATCCCGCTGATGTCCTGTTGTGCGTGACATTTCAATGTCTTTTCTTCATATTTGATTTCTTCTACATAGATATCCAATTTATTCACTCCTTGCGCACTTTATTCTACCACAATACAGTACTTTTGATAACGTGGAAACCTGTTTACTTTACAGTCCATTTCAATTTATAGATAATGTTAGTTAAGGAGTGGATCCCATATGAAAGAACTGGAAATTGAATTCAAGAATATGCTGAGCGGCCGGGAGTACGGCAGCCTGCAGGAGAAATATTTCAACAATGCAGAGCCGGTTGTGCAGACGAATTTCTATATAGATACACCGAACCTCGATATGAGGCAAAACAGGGTGCTGCTCCGTATACGTGACGCAGAAGGCACTCAGATGATGACATTGAAAGAGCCGACGGAAAGAGGCGTGATGGAGTATCACGGTGAAGTCGCGAGCGACCTCAATTTCGATCACGCCATCCGTCCCGAGGAACTGCCTGAGCTCATACGCGGTGAACTCGGACGTTTCAATATCGATACGTCACAGCTCAAAATCTATGGTGCACTCTCGACAGAACGGCGCGAAGTCCCTTATGAGGACGGGGTGCTTGTGCTGGACCGCAATACGTTTTTGGACCATGAAGATTTTGAACTGGAATATGAAGTCGACAACTACGACAAGGGGGAGACCCACTTCGTGCGTCTCCTTGAGGACGCCGGCATTGAACGCCGCGCGGAAATAACGAAGAGCGAACGCTTCTACAATAAGCTCGACAGCATCAGGACGGGTGACAGCTATGCCTATAGTCTTTAAGGAGATCGGAGAGGAGAAGCTCTACCGGATGATCGACATCTTCTACTCCTATGTTGCCGAGGACGACCGGATGAATTTCCTGTTTCCGGACGATCTGACGGAGACCGCGTATAAGCAGAAACTGTTCCAGACCCAGTTTCTGGGCGGTCCGAACCTCTACAACCAGGAGTACGGACACCCGATGATGAAAATGCGACACATGCCCTTCCGCATCACACCAAAAGCGAAGGAAGCATGGCTTGAGAATATGGAGAAAGCGATGAATGATGTTGAGCTGGACTCGGAGCTCAAATCGTATATGATGGCGCGTTATACCATGACCGCGAACCATATGGTGAATTCAACAGATTAAGCAGGGTGAGGATATGAATGATTCCCGTAAACAGTCAGTAGTACTCGAACCCACGACCCACCATGTTGAAATTTTCTACTTTTTTGATCCGTTTTCTGAAAGCTGCCATGAGATGGAACCCATCATCAACAAGCTGCTGATCGAATATCGTGGACATATTTCCATCAACAAGATCCTTGCACCGTCGCTCAGCGTACTGACCAAGTGCCAGGCGCAATCCACAACAGATTCAGATAACATCGCACTCGCCTACAAGGCGGCAGAAATCCAGGGGCGCAATAAAGCCCGCGCCTTCATACGGTATGTGCTCAACCGCATCGCGCCGACACGCAGCATATGCACCGTCGAAAATATGGAAGCAAGTGCGCGTCTCGCCGGTCTTGATATCCCTTCATTTTTCAGCGACGCGCATTCCGATGCTGTACGGACGATGCTCCGGCGCGATCTTTCCGTCTATCGCGAGATGGATGTCGAGACCCTGCCGGCCATGGTCTTCTTTTCCGGTGACGTGCATGCTGAAGGCGTAAAAGTGGAAGGCCAGTACCCTTACCACATTTACACGTATATCATCAATGAGCTGATCGACGCAGAAATAGAGAAACATCCGCTCCCGAGCATCCACGACTATATCGAGTCATTCGAAGTCGTCAGCTTCCACGAGCTTAAAACAGTATTCGAATGGCGCAGCGGCCTGCTTCTGAACGAATTGAAGAAACTCCGGCTGCAGCGCCTGATTGAGGAAGTAGAAACCGACGAAGGCATCTATTATCAGATCTTCGGTGGTACGTCGAATCTGGGTAAATAGACAAAAATGATAATTGTGTGGAAACCGGCCCTCAGGGGCCGGTTTTTTGTGTGCGGTGGTGTTTTGTGTGGGTTGCTGGACTTCGTGGGGGCGACGACGTCCATATGGCGCGGTTGCTGGACTTCGTGGGGACGACGACGTCCATATGGGGCGGTATCTGGACTTCGCGGGGGCGACGACGTCCATATGGGGCGGTTGCTGGACTTCGCGGAGACGACGACGTCCATATGGAACGGTATCCGGACTTCGTGGGGACGACGACGTCCATATGGTGCAGTATCCGGACTTCGTAGGGACGACGACGTCCATATGGTGCAGTATCCGGACTTCGTAGGGGCGACGATGTCCATATGGGGCGGTATCTGGACTTCGCGGGGACGACGACGTCCATATGGTGCAGTATCTGGACTTCGTAGGGGCGACGATGTCCATATGGAACGGTATCCGGACTTCGCGGGGGCGACGACGTCCATATGGGGCGGTATCTGGACTTCGCGGAGACGACGACGTCCATATGGAACGGTATCCGGACTTCGTGGCGGCGACAAAGCCCCACCCCCTTCAAAATGATATACTGTATGTAAAGCAACCATCACAGCCAATGCAGGTGCCTTTATGATCAAAAAACATCTTTCCACCAATAAAATATTCGAATCGTTCAGCGATGATGAGCTGGATGAAGTCGCCAAAATCGCCAACAGAAGGAAATTCGACAAAAACACCCACCTCTTCCGCCAGGCTGACGAGATGGCGCATTTTTATTTTGTCATCCACGGCAATATCAAAGTGTACCGCCTCGACCGGGAAGGCCGTGAGCAGATTGTGAATTTCTTCAGGCCGGGTGAGATGTTTCCGCATCATGCGATTTTCCGGACAGACCCTTATCCTGCCAATGCGAGCACGACTGTGGAATCTGAAGTGATCAGCATAGCGAAGAATGACTTCGAAGCACTCCTCCGCTCCCGCCCGGATATATCAATAAAAATGTTCAAATATCTCGGCAATCTGATTGTCGATCTCCAAAACCGACTGCAGGACAAAATACTCAAGCCGACTGATGTCCAGCTTCTGTCATTACTCATCCGCCTTTCCCGTTCACATGGCAAAGAGACAAGTGACGGGCACATCAAAATATCGATGCGTCTCACAAAACAGGAGATGGCAAGCATGATCGGCCTCACCCGTGAGACCGTCAGCAGAAATCTCTCAGCCTTCAAAAAGCTCGGACTCATCACAGAAAGTACCGACGGACTCATCGCGATCGACCGCAACAAAATCGATAAATACCTCTCCACATAAAATAAAGTGCTCCGTCTGCATCAACATGGCGGGGCACTTTATTTTTCATTCATCCAGTTTTAAAACGGCATTAAAAAAAGCAGACCCGATTGGCCTGCTTCATATCGTCATTCTTTTGGATTTTGATTGCGTACTGACGCAACCGATAATACATAAAGATTTAATTAAAATAAAAAAAGCAGCACACCTTCTGTAGTGTGCTGCTCAAACAAAGGGGATGGGAGAAATTTCTCACTGTTTTAACAAAGGGGTATGTTTCAGTGATAAAAATTTCATGTCTAAACTATATCACCTTTTTCAAGGATGTACAACACTTTGAACGAGTTTTCACAATAATGACATAATGAAAACGTATTCACATACTTTTCTTGGCGTCTGACCTTATAATTTGCCTTTAAATGTTGAAATATCGCGGATTATCCATATTTTTAATGACTGAATTTTTGTCAATAGTTTGACCAAACATGAAAAATTACAGTTGTAATATTACTTTATAATAGAATTTAATCACTGACCATTTGTTCTGCTTATCATTCAGACCATTAATTTTCATCTCTTAGATCCATGAAAAATTTTCCACATTTTCACTTCATATCCAAGGAAACGCTCCCATTAATTTATCTTCTAAACTAAATCGGAATAAAAAAGACAAATCTCAAAAAGAGATTTGTCTGCACGATTTTAAAGTTCTGTATCTTCCAGCAATACTTCAAACTGATCAAGCTGGCTTTCGAATACTTTCATCGCGTTTTCAACCGGTTCGGATGTCGTCATATCGACCCCTGCATTTTTAAGCACTTCGATCGGATAATCCGATGATCCTTTTTTCAGGAATTCCCTGACGTATCTTTCTGCCGTTTCCGGTCCTTCTTCCAGCACCTGTTTGGACAGGCTGGCTGCTGCTGCATATCCCGTGGAATACTGGTACACATAATAATTCATGTAGAAGTGTGGAATCCTCGCCCACTCCACGTTGATATGTTCATCATAATCCACAGCTTCACCGAAATACTTCTTATTCAGTTCACCGTAGATTTCATTCAATCCGCCTGCTGTCAGCGGCTCGCCCGCTTCTTTCATGGAATGGATCTTATGCTCGAACTCTGCGAACATCGTCTGCCTGAAGACGGACCCTTTGAATCCTTCGAGCTGTTCATTCAGCAGATACAGCTTCTTCTTGTTGTCTTCGAGGTTTTTGAACATGTAATCGGCAAGCAGTGCCTCGTTGAAGTTACTTGCGACTTCCGCCACGAAAATGGAATAGCCAGACATGTTGGAAGGCTGATTCTGACGGCTGTAGTAGCTGTGCACACTGTGTCCGAATTCATGGGTCAGCGTGAACAGGTTATTCACATTATCCTGCCAGTTCATCAAAATGAACGGATTCGTGCCGTAAGTTCCGGATGAATATGCGCCGCTTCTCTTCCCTTTATTCTCATACACATCCACCCAGCGGTTCTCCAGGCCTTCACGGATGATGCCGACATACTCCTCACCCATCGGTTCGAGCGATTTGAGCATCCAGTCTTTCGCTTCCTCATAGCTCATCTCGAAATCGATGTCCTTGACCATCGGCATATAGACATCATACATCTTCAATGAATCCAGACCGAGCAGACGCTTGCGGAGTTCTGTGTAGCGGTGCATGAGATGGAGATTGTCGTTCACCGTCTCGACCAGCTGATCGTAAACCGTTTCGGGAATAAAGTTATTGGACAGCGCCTGATGGCGGGCCGAATCATAGCCTCTCGCCTCGGCGGAGAAAACGTGCGTGTTGACGACGCCCTGCAGTGTCTGGCTCAGCGTATTTTTGAACGCGCCATACGTCGTATACAGGTTTTCATAGGCCGACTTACGCAGTTCACGGTCCTGTGATTTAAGCAGATCGATGTACGTCCCCTGTGTCAGCGGGTGTTTATTCCCATCCGAATCAACAGCGTCCGGGAATTCCAGATCGGCGTTATTGAACATGCCGTAAGTCGATGTCGGGTTCGACATGACTTCGCCAGCCTGCGCGAGCAGCTTCTCCTCTTTGTCGCTCAGTACGTGCGCGCGCTTCTTATTGAGTTTCTCAAGATCGAAGGCGAATTCCTTGAGGCGGTCATCCGTCATCCATGATTTGAGTGTGTCTTCATCGATTTTCATGATTTCAGGCACGAGGAAGCTCCACGCTGTGCTGAATTTGACGGCGAGTGTCCGCGCTTTCGCCTCGAGTGCGCTGTAAGTATCGTTGGAAGTGTCCTGGTCGTGTTTCAGATGCGCATAGACGTAGAGTTTGCTGACGTCAATGTCCAGTTCCCTTTCCGCTTCCAATGCATCCGCAAGTTTTTCAGCGGAATCGATCGACCCTTTGAACTTCTCTTCCTCGCCCAGGCGGTTTTCCAGTTCTTTATATTTCTTTTCAAACGCTTCATCCGACTCGAAAATCGATGTCAGGTTCCACGTGTTTTCCAATTGCTGTTCGTCCCGTGTAATTACTTTTGCCATTCTTACCCCTCCATTTTTCAATATAGTCCAATTTTCTCAATATTCCCGTATAATTTCAAGTATCGAAACTTATTGTGAATTATATAACATATAGTAGCCCTGCAACAGCTCCTTCAGCACCTCCTGTTTCGTCGGACCGGACTGCACCACCCGCAGCTGGATGAAATTTCCGAAATCCATCCGGGAGAATGTGCCGTTTTCTATATGGTGATACAGATATAGTTTCCACTCGATTGGCGGGTTCAAAATCCATCGTTCCGCATCGATTGAACTGCACACATGCCGGGGCAGCCCGCCTGTATCCAGTCCGAGCTGATACATGAGAGACAGTGTCGGATTCAGCACGGATTTCTGCTGCTTTTCCCTCCGGATGATCTGCGTGACCTCGCGGGACGTCAGCGCAGCTGCCCGTGATGCAGGAATATTCCGTGGCTCAAGGAGCGCTTCAATACTCAGTTCGATTTTGGTGAACGACCATCTGCCGCAGCCGTGGTTGAGATGCAGTATGAATCTGTGCAGTTTCCCAGTTGTCGTATCATAGGTGAATAAAGATCTCATATACTGAGTAGAGAGTTGGAAATGAGTGGGGAGGCACCTGCCGTTTTCAACGCGTATCGATGCCTCATCGAGCAGCCATATGACCTCCATGCCGAGTGTGTGATAGCCTTTCGACCGGCCGGTGATGAGCTCTGGCGATATGGTCGAAAATTGGATTTCCAGGGCGAGTTTATTGTCCACCAGCAAATCGGGGATCTGCTCGATATCGGGAAGGTAATATTCCATGGCGACGGGTGCTGCCTCCCCTATTTTCAGGTAAAGATCACGTTTGGCCTTAAGATGCGCGATGGATTCCCTCTTATACAGATAGCGGACACAGTCCAAAATCCGGTGATGGGAAAAATGCGGGAGCTTTACAGTGCCCGCTTTGAATGTCACCGGGGCTGCGCAGACCGAGCAGAAATACTTCCGGTTCCGTTTTGCTTCTGCTGCTGAAATCTGGGCACCGTTCTCATCGACTGCTAAAAACATATAAAAAACCTCCTTTACTCTATATATAGTAATAAAGGAGGCTTTTGATTATTCTTTTGGTCAAGTAAATTATTTTACTTCAAAATATTTTCTTACTTCACGTCTGACGTTGTTACTCATGATGATGGTGCCGTATTCTTCAATCACCATGGCTGCCACTTGAGCCGGTGTACTGTATTCGAGCAATTTAGCTTCGATGCGCTCGATTTCTATATAATCCAGGCGATAATCGAAGAAAATCTGATAGTAGTACTTGCCGTTATGCGTAAACAGCAGGTCTTCATACTGAGTTTCATCAAGTTCAACCTGATGGGTATACTTGATCAGGTCTTCAATATCATCAAAGTGCACCATGACAGGCTCTTTCGTCACTGGAACTGTCTCCTTGCTGTCTTTTGCCGCTCCTTCAAGGAAGCTCTCTATATCTTTGTTATTTATATTCATAGGGGTCTGTTCCATTGAGAAAGGATCATCTTCATCGCGTGATTTGGACACTACGACTTCCACACCTTTGTCATACGCATGTACCTGGATCCAGAGTGGGCCTTCCATCGCAAAGTCATCTTCCTGCTCATGATTCACTTCATCCATGATGGACCAGAAGAATTCTTCGCCGCGCTTGCGGTTCATCCAGAGATCATCCCGGTCGAAACCGCGTTTTTCAATGTCCTGATACGTAATGAAAAACTTGATTGTCGAATCATTCACTCTTTCAATTCTCATCCTTCTCACTCCTTTTCACCAAGAATAGCTTCTATATATATTATACCCCATAAACTCAGGGTAATACCAATTTTGGAATTGTAATCCATTATACGTTAAAACACCCGCGGATATCAAGGCATCCGCGGGTGTTATTCAACGTAAGTATCATATATCAGTTTAAGGGGGAAAACTTACATTTCGGCTAAACGTTTTGCTTCCATCAGGTGGAATGTTCTTACAGTCCTTGGCAGGAAACGGCGAATTTCATCTTCGTTGTAACCCACTTGCAGACGTTTTTCATCCATGATGATCGGTCTTCTGAGAAGCCCTGGATTCTCCATGATTAATGTGTACAGTTCATGCATAGGCAGACTGTCAATATCAACATCTAGTTTTTGGAAAGTTTTAGATCTGGTAGAAATAATTTCATCAGTACCATCTTCAGTCATTCTTAAAATGGATTTCACTTCATCTAGAGAAAGTGCTTCAGAGAATATATTTCTTTCAGTATAAGGAATTTCGTTTTCTTGTAACCATGCTTTCGCTTTACGGCATGATGTGCAGCTTGGAGAAGTAAATAGTGTTACCATGTCGCTCACACTCCAATTTCAAAAGATTTGTAACATTGGTCTATACCCGTAATCGTTAAATCGTAAACCAAATATTATGATTTAGATTGATAACACGCATATGACTTATTTACAGTTATAATTATATCTCCCCAACATTAAAATAAAATGAGAAAACTCTAATAATCTCGCAAAATTATAAGAAAATTGTTAAGATATTTTGAAGACGCATCCATCTGCACCAATATTGCAAGGAACCAAGAAGTTTATTATCATATACATAATGACATAAAAAAGGTGATTACGACATGAAAACATTATTCTCGGGTGTTCAGCCCAGCGGCATTCCGACTATAGGAAACTATATCGGCGCATATAAACAGTTCGTCGAGATGCAGCATGAATACGACTCGTATTTCTGCATTGTCGACCAGCATGCCATAACTGTACCACAGGATCGGCTCAAATTAAGGGAAAATACGAAAAAACTTGCAGCAATCTATCTCGCTTCTGGACTCGATCCGAACAAGATCACACTGTTCATCCAGAGTGAAGTATCCGCCCATGCCAAAGCAGCCTGGATGCTGCAGTGCGTCGGGTACATCGGCGAACTCGAACGCATGACACAATATAAGGATAAAGCTAGGAAGCAAAGCCAGAAAGACGGCATCAGCGTCGGTCTGCTGACGTACCCTTCACTTATGGCGGCGGACATCCTGATCTACGGTTCGGATGTCGTACCGGTCGGTGACGACCAGGGACAGCACCTGGAACTGACACGCAACCTGGCCGAGCGCTTCAACGCTAAATATAATGATATACTGACGGTGCCTGAAGTAAAACATCCGGAAGTCGGCGGACGCATCATGAGTCTGAATGATCCGACGAAGAAGATGTCGAAGAGTGATGAGAACCCGAAAGGTTACATCTCACTCCTTGATGATCCAAAAGCAGCAGCGAAGAAAATCCGCAGTGCCGTAACTGATTCCGGCAGCGACATCCGGTATGACAAAGCAGAAAAACCCGGTATTTCCAACCTTCTGGACATCTATTCCAGCCTTTCAGGCAGAAGTGTTGCCGACCTGGAACTCGATTATGACGGCAAAAGCTACGGTGAATTCAAGACTGAACTCGCCGCGGCCGTCGAAGAGTTTCTGACCAAATTCCAGGAGAAAGTCAACTACTATCTCGAGAGCGGTGCCCTGGATGAGATTTTGGATACCGGTGCGGAGCGCGCCTCCCGCAAAGCGGACAAAATGGTAGTGAAGATGGAGCGCGCGATGGGACTCGGACGTAAAAGACGATAGAACGGACTAATTTGATATTCATGAGGAACGCCCCCACTTATAGCGGGGGCGTTTTTTGTTGCGGTCAGGGGGATGATGGTGGGTCAGGTTATCTTATGGATGTCGTCCGCTCGACGAAGTCCAGATAACGCCTCTTATGGACGTCGTCACATTAACGAAGGCCAGATAACGCCCCATATGGACGTAGTCCGCTCGACGAAGGCCGGATAACGCCTCTTATGGACGTCGTCACATTAACGAAGTCCAGATACCGCCTCTAATGGACGTCGTCACATCCACGAAGTCCAGATAACGCCCCATATGGACGTCGTCACATCCACGAAGTCCAGATACCGCCTCTAATGGACGTCGTCACAACAACGAAGTCCGGATAACCTCCCATATGGACGTCGTCACAACAACGAAGTCCGGATAACGCCTCATATGGACGTCGTCACAACAACGAAGTCCAGACACCCCACACACAGACTCCACCCGCACAAAAACCCCCCTCATCTTCAGAAAAGATGAGGGGGGTCCAATAAATATAATATTAGTCTTCGTATTTCTTCAGCAGCAGTGTTGCGTTGTGGCCGCCGAAGCCCAGACTGTTGGTGATTGCGTATTTGAGATCTGCATCTACTGCACCGTCCGGTACATAGTTCAGGTCACATTCCGGATCCGGATTCTCCAGACCGATCGTCGGGTGGACTTTGCCGTCTCTGAGGCTGAGCGCGGTAATGATAAGTTCCATCCCGCCGCCGCCGCCGAGAAGATGGCCGGTCATGGATTTTGTAGAGTTGACCAGCATGTTGTACGCATGGTCACCGAATACTGTCTTGATTGCCTTCGTTTCGAACAGGTCGTTATAAGGTGTGCTTGTGCCGTGGCCGTTGACGTACCCGACTTCGGTTGGATCCACACCGCCGTCTTTCAACGCTTCCTTCATTGCGCGTGCGCCGCCTTCCCCATCTTCGGCAGGTGCCGTGATATGGTGGGCATCTCCTGTTGAACCGTACCCTACGATTTCAGCATAGATTTTCGCGCCTCTCGCTTTGGCATGTTCGAGTTCCTCGAGCATGACGATCCCTGAACCTTCGCCGATGACAAAACCATCTCTGTCGGCAGAATACGGACGGGAAGCCTTAGACGGATCCTCTGAAGTTGAAAGTGCTTTGTTGGCCTGGAAACCGGCCACACCCATCCTTGTGATCGGTGCTTCTGTTCCGCCTGAAATCATGGCGTCCGCCTGTCCTCTTGCGATGAACTTGAACGCTTCACCGATTGAGTTTGTACCTGTGGCACATGCAGTGACTGTCGCACCGTTCGGTCCTTTCGCGCCATGCTTGATGGATACCTGGCCACTCGCCATATCCGGAATCATCATCGGTACGAAGAACGGACTCACACGGCGCGGTCCTCTTTCATACAGCACTTTGAAGCCGTCTTCAAGTGCCTGGATGCCGCCGATACCGGAACCGATCCATACACCGACACGTTCTGCATTATCATCATTGATCTCCAGCCCGCTGTCGGCAACCGCTTCGTCCGCCGCGATCATCGCGTACTGGGTGAAGCGGTCCATGCGGCGTGCTTCTTTACGATCTATATAGTCTTCTACATTGAAATCTTTCAACTCGGCAGCAACATGAATATTATAGTCGCTGTTGTCGAATCGGGTAATTTTACCCACACCATTTACACCATTCAGGGCATTCTCCCAGGTTTTGGGCGCTGTATTGCCAATTGGCGTCAACGCACCGACCCCTGTAACTACTACTCTTCTTTTATCCATGAGTCTCCTCCTTATTGCTTCCCCAAGTCAGACATATTGAACCCCAAGTGAGTCCGCCGCCGAAGCCGACCAAAATAAGGTTGTCTCCTGATTTTATTTTACCATTTTTCACATCATGATGGATACTCAATGGTATGGATGCGGCTGAAGTATTGCCATATTTATCTATTGTAGAGCTCATTTTCTCCGGTGGCATCTCCATGCGCTCCCGTGCCGCATTCATGATACGGATGTTCGCCTGGTGCGGCACGAGCCTGTCGATGTCATCTTTATCAAGACCCGCCTTCTCCGTGACGATGACACTGGACTCGCCCATCTGACGCACGGCGAATTTGAACACTTCCCGTCCGTTCATCTTGATGTTGCCGCCAGCTTCTTCATCACCGTACAAGTATGGACCGCCGTGACCGTTACTGCCGAGGTCGAAGGATTTTATTCCGAATTCCTCTTCAACCGCGCCCAGCACGACAGCACCGGCACCGTCACCGAACAGAACCGCTGTAGAGCGGTCTTCAAAGTCGGTGATTTTGGATAATTTATCCGCTCCGACGACTAGCACATGCTTATATGTGCCCGTCTGGATGAACTGTGCGCCGGTAACGACACCGTAAATGAAACCCGTGCATGCAGCGAGCTGATCCATGGACGGCACATTCCTGAGCCCGAGCCTTTGCTGGAGCATTGTTGCAACCGTAGGGAACTGTCGGTCCCCCGTGGAGGTCGCCACGATGACCATATCTATATCGTCTTTGGAAACGCCGGAATTTTCGATTGCCTCTTTCGCCGCTTCGTATGCGAGATCACTTGTCTCCATACTTTCGGCAAAACGCCGCTCTTTTATTCCCGTCATTTCTGTAATCCATTCGTCTGATGTATCTAATATTTTTTCGAAGTCTTCATTTGTGAACACTTTTTCAGGTACATAGGTTCCAAGTCCTAAAACACCTACATTATTCATTTTACCATCCCTTATAATCTCATATTATAACTAGGTACTAATTTACCACAATTCTTACTTTACCACAATAAAAAAAGCACTTATGCTTTCGCATAAGTGCTTCTTTCAGAGCAAGTGTTTTACTCGCTTACACCCCACTGGTACTGAAGTGTTTCTTCATTATAGCCAATTTCGATGCCGTAGTTTACGACTCTTTCATTGACCGGTACCATATAAGCTCTGTAAAGTGTTGGAATTACAGGCATCTCCTCAACCATGAGTTTCTGCCATTCGTTATAGATCTCTTTTCTCTTTTCAGTATCGAATGCTTCCGGAGAGTTTCCTTGCTCCATCAGCTTAGTGCTCTCTTCAGTTGCATAGCGTGGATAGTTGAATGGAACATCCGGGCCGTACAGACCGTAAGGGTCGACGTCAGAGCCTACACCCCATGCACCCTGGTAGATATCGATATCTTCATGGTCATTTTCAACCATATCATAGAATGTGTTGAATTCGATCAGACGTCCGTTTGTAAGCTGTACATTCAGACCGATTTCTTTCCATGACTGGATGTAGTAGTTCGTCAACGGTTCAGCAACATCACCGCCGGACATTGAAGCGAAGTTGATTGTCAACGGTTCGCCTTCCGGAGTTTCACGGAAGCCGTCTCCATCAGTATCTTCATATCCTGCTTCATCGAGGATCTTTTTCGCTTTTTCTGGATCGTATTCCGGAACTTCCACTTCTTCATTGTGCCAGTTCGCATGGTATGGCGTAATCAGTGTCGTCGCTTTCCAGCGCAGACCGTTGTAGAAACGTTTACCGATTGCATCATTATCCATTGCATGCCACATTGCGCGGCGGAGTTCCTTGTCGCCCATTTTCATTTCTTCAGGCTTGTATTCCACTCTTCCTTCCTCTTCATTCCACTCACCCAGTTTGAAACCGATATAAGTGTAGGCACCTTCAATGTTAGAAAGCCATTCCACACCTTTCATATCAGATACATCCGGGAACTGGTCAGTCGGGAAGTTGATTGCAAGGTCGATTTCACCCGTTTCCATCGCGTTCGCTACTGAAGATGGAGATACGACACTCATTTCAATGCCGTCAAGATTCGGTTCGCCTCTCCAGTAATCTTCGAACTTCGTCAGGACAACCGCCTCACCCGGTGTAATGGACTCTACTTTGTAAGGTCCGAAACCGATCGGGTTCTCACGTGTCTGAGGTGCTTCCGCCATATCAGCGATTTTTACACCTTCATAGTGATGTTCAGGCATTGCGTAAGCCCAGACACCGCCGGCAGTAAGTGACGGTGCAAGCTCAGTGTAAGTAAATACTGCAGTTTTATCATCTACAACTTCAATACCGGAGATTTCATCCGCCTCTCCCGCTTTGTACTCATTGTAGCCTTCAAGCAGTGTGAATCCGTCAGTTGAACCGCGGATACCCGGATAGTCCGGATGACCGATCACTTCATATGAATACACATAGTCTTCAATCGTCATCGGCTCGCCGTCATGCCATTTTATGCCGTCTTTCAAAGTGAATGTAATCGTTTTGTCTTCCTTATTCACTTCATATTCCATTGCACCTTCGTTCGTGTACTGGAAGTCCTCATCCATTGTAAGTAATGGTTCATCGAAGAGACTGATCACTTCAAAGTCAGGGTTACCCTGGTATAAGTTGAAGTTGAGCGTACCTTCGAATGGTGTATCAGATGACAGACCGACTTTCAGTGTACCTTCCCCCGTTGCTTCAGCATCGTTGGAAACGACCTGATTGAAGTCTTCATAGTTGTATATTTCCTCTCCGGAAGCGGAATCTTCTCCACCTTCTGAGCTTCCTTCCCCTTCGGAACCTTCCTCACCGCTTGCATCGCCGGAACTCTCCTCATCGGACGAACCGCCGCCACATGCAGCAAGTGCCAATACCATGATCAGCATCATAAAAAACATCAGCCTTGACCACGAATATTTAGTCATAACATTTCCTCCCCCTAAAATAATATTTAAACTGATATATATACTTAAGTTCAGCGGTAAACCGAAACTTAGTATCAAGATTAATTAATATTACACCCCTAAGTTGTATATGTAAGTATGTATATGCATAATATTATCACAATTATCTGAAATATCAATTGCCTATTTAAGTCAAAATAACCAAAAAGTGTATTTTGACAAATAGTTGTGCAGTCATTGATAAACATCAGATAGTTTAAAATGAAACGATTCCAAACATTCTTTAAAAGCAGGACCCCGTTTTGGAATAAAAGTCACGGGATCCGCCTGAATCCTTACGCCTGGCGTTGTCTGGCATCGCCTGCGCGGCGCAGTGCTTCGCCGATATTACGGACACACAGCATCATCAGCAGGATGAGTACCGCAGCAGGTACCCAGATCCACCATCTGTGCTGGAGCGTCTGCGAATTCGTCGCATAGGCCATCAGCGTCCCGAGGGATGGATAGTCCTCCGGGAATCCGAAACCGATGAATGACAATCCGGATTCAATGCCGATGTTTGCCGCCAGCGACAGCGTACTGTTGACAATGATGATACCGATAAGGTTCGGCATCAGCTGTGTGAAAATTATTTTCATATGTGAGCTTCCCAGCGTCTTCGATGCATTGATATAATCGAGTTCCTTCTCCTGGATGGCAAGGGAACGCACAAGCCTTGCGGTGCCCGTCCACAGAAATGCCGCCATGATGAGTGAGAAGGTGAAAATAGTATATGATGGTGAAATCGTCACGAACACGATGATGACCATAAGGAATGGCAGCATCATGAAAAAGTCGACGACACGCATCATCATGTTGTCAATCTGACCTCCGAAGTAGCCGGAGATGACGCCGTACGCGATACCGAAGCCGACACTCATCAAGGTGACCAGTATACCGATTGCAAGGGAGTTTCTCGTCCCGATGATCAACTGGCCGAATATGT
>CAYTIR010000042.1:0-19444 GCA_964437955.1 uncultured Staphylococcaceae bacterium | reverse complement strand
TTGCGGAACAAGCACAGGAAGCAGAGCTCCTTATTGTCGTGGGGGATCCAAAGAGTAATAACTCCAACAGGCTTACACAGGTCTCAAAAGAAATTGCACATACGAATGCATATCGCATCAGCTCGTTGGATGAGCTCAACACAGAATGGTTGGAAAATATAGACTCTGTAGCTGTTACAGCAGGTGCTTCTACACCCACACCGATTGTCAGAGAAGTAATCGAATATATTAAAAACTATGATGAAGAGAATAGAGAGGCTCCAAAATCAACTGTGCCTAAAAATAAAATACTTCCGAAAATCAGAAATCCGAAACCAGTTAAAATTATGGAATGATGAGTTGGGAGATATTTAAACTTCGAATTTGAATCCTTGCACTATCCTATTCTTTTGAATATTAAAAACACTACCCACTTTGAGTTGTAATATACTCAAAGTGGGTAGTGTTTTTTGTCGGTAACGATATATGAAATGCTGCTTTATAAAAATGGATTTGTTGATACTTTTGAAGCTACTATGTTGATGTCTATTTCTTCTTCTATTAATTTTTTTAATCCCTCGGCCATAATAATCTCCATATAATGCCCCGTATCTATTATATTTCGGTCTGCAAGTTTTGCATCGTAAGCCTCATGGTATTTCACATCACCTGTCAGGAGAACATCTGCACCGGAGGCGAACGCCTGGTTGATAAAACTCATGCCGGAACCGCCTATGACAGCAACTTTTTTTATCCGCCTGTCTGAACCTTTAACAACATTGACGGCAGACAGCCCAGTTCTTTCTTCAATCAGGGAAACAAGTTCATCCAGCGTTCCATCATATTCAAAGGAAACGCCCAGTCCTTTATCCCCCGGCTTGTTTATAGAAATGATATCATATGCTGGTTCTTCATAAGGATGGGAATCAATCAATGCATCGACTACAATTGACTCATCTCCACTTTCGAAAATTCCTTCTATGATGTATTCATCAACATGCTCAAGTTCTCCACGGGCTCCAATATATGGGTCTGCTGCATCACCCGGTTTAAATTGTCCTTTAACAGAGTATTCAAAGAAGCAATCTGAATAGTCGCCTTGCATGCCGACTCCGGCTTTGGAAAGATCCTGTTTCAATTTTTCGCGGTCTTCTGAAGGGATATTTACCCGCAGTTTTTTATAGGTTTCATGGTGTCTTATCAAAATATCCGTGTTCTTGAATCCAAGCTGTTCCGCAATCATATGGCTGACACCTTTGGGTTGATGATCCAGATTTGTGTGCATTGCAATCAAGTTTATATCATGTTTAATAAGCTTGCGTATGATAGATCCGACGCCTTTCTCAGTCACCTTGGATATTTTAGGAAATATGAGAGGATGATGGGCAATAATGACATTAACATTATTTTTCAGAGCCTCATCAACCGTTTCCATTCCGCAGTCAAGTGTTGTAAGAATACCTGTCACTTCTGAAAGTATATCTCCAACCAGCAGCCCGGTGTTATCCCAGTCTTCACTGTCATCAAAAGGTGCAATTTTATCCAACACACCAAATAATTCTTTGACATTCATTCTTATAACACCTCCTCCAGCAATTTTATGTTTTCACGGATTTCATCAAGTTTTTCCCGATTGCCCGAATTGATTTCCAAATTCACCAAAATGTTCTTCTGATGTTCAAGTTCCCGGTTCAGTTTTTGTATAAACGCATCTTCTCGCTTCCTTATGTTTATCGGACCGAACATCAAAGATTTTTCATCATATGCGGCCTTGCCACTTTCAGCAACTATAACTTCATAGAAATGTCTGCCGTCCCTTATTACTGTTTCATCTGCTACCAAATATCCCAGATCTAAAAGGGTCTTTCTTACAGGATAGGAATATATATTGGGTTGGAGAATTAATCTGGGCTTTCCATTTACGTTTTCAAACCCACTTTTTAAAATATCAGCAATCAGTGGACCGCCCATTCCGCAGATGGTAATCGTATCAACGTCATCTTCATCGGTGACGATCTCAAGACCTGACCCGAACCGTGCTTCTATGTTATCAGTCAATCCATGTGCTCTAATATTTTCCACTGTGGAATCGAACGGGCCTTTTACAACTTCACCACATATTGCATACTGAATGATTTTATTCTTAATCGCGTAGATAGGCAGGTATGCATGGTCCGATCCAATATCGACGAGTGTATTACCTTTTATATATGCTGCAACTTTTGTAAGTCTTTCATCAAGCATGTAAAGTCCTCCATTAAGATTCGGGTGAATAAAAAAATAAAACCTCCACATCATATGCGGAGGTTTCCTTGCCAATTATTGACCTGCCATAAACTCGTAAAGTGCAGTCAGATCTTCATCAGCAATCTGATCCTGGCTGAATGCCGGCATTTGTCCTTTACCGTTTCTCACTGTTTCAGTGAATGTTGCTTCATCAAGGCTGGTGCCTGCAAGAGCCGGTCCCATACCAACTGAGAAGTCTTGGCCGTGGCAGGAAGCACAGTTATCGCGAGCGAAACCTTCGGCATCGAAGTCGCCGCTTGAAGCGCCTTCTTCTCCTCCACCTTCTTCAGAAGCTGTCTGTTCTTCTTCTCCTTGATCAGAAGTCGCTCCCTGGGAAGATAGGAGAAAAACGAGTCCTATACCCAGGAAAATAATAAGTATAAAAGGTATAACAGGATTTCGATTCATCTTTGATTACCCCCCTAATCTTTTTCCATTTACGTATTCACATATTAATTGTATAACAAAACACAATAAAGTCAAAAGATTTTTGCGATAAAAATTACACTGCACAGCCTTGGATTAATCCATGAAATCTTTCAGTCTCTTACTTCTGCTTGGGTGTCTCAATTTTCTGAGTGCTTTTGCTTCAATCTGCCTGATTCGCTCACGTGTAACACCAAAAACTTTACCCACTTCTTCAAGTGTGCGGGTCCTTCCGTCATCAAGTCCGAATCTCAGACGCAGTACATTCTCTTCTCGGTCAGTCAGTGTATCAAGCACATCTTCCAGCTGTTCTTTCAACAGCTCGTATGCTGCATGATCTGACGGGCTCTGTGCTTCCTGGTCTTCAATGAAGTCACCCAGATGGCTGTCATCCTCTTCCCCGATTGGTGTTTCAAGAGAGACAGGTTCCTGAGCAATTTTAAGAATTTCCCTTACTTTTTCAGCTGGGAGATCCATCTCTTCCCCTATTTCTTCAGGAGTGGGTTCACGACCGAGATCCTGAAGCAATTGACGTTGTACCCTGATCAACTTATTAATTGTCTCAACCATATGGACCGGGATACGGATGGTCCTTGCCTGATCGGCAATCGCCCTCGTAATTGCCTGCCTGATCCACCATGTTGCATAGGTGGAGAATTTGAACCCTTTGGAGAAGTCGAATTTTTCCACAGCTTTAATAAGTCCCATATTCCCTTCCTGAATAAGGTCCAAAAACAGCATTCCTCGACCGACATAACGTTTGGCAATGCTGACTACCAGACGGAGGTTAGCCTCCGCTAACCGGCTTTTAGCAACCTCGTCGCCCTTCTCTATTTTTTTGGCAAGTTCAATCTCTTCCTGTGCACTCAGCAGATCAACTCTCCCGATTTCTTTCAGATACATCCTTACTGGATCATTTATTTTAACGCCGGGTGGTGCGCTCATGTCATGGAGGTTTAGTTTTTCATCTGTATCAGAAGCGTCTTTTTCATTTATCAGTTGGATATCATTCTCATTCAGTTCATCAAAGAACTCATCCATTGCATCAGCATCCAGCTCAAAACTGGATAGTTTATCAGCTATTTCCTCATGTGAAAGGTGTCCTTGACTTTTACCTCTCTCCAGTAAAAAATTTTTCACTTGTTCAACGGAAGTGAACAGTTCGACATCTTTGGTTTCAGTGGTTTTATTTTTCTTCTCTGCCATTAAAAGCCCTCCTAGTAAGACTTCACGCTCACTTTTTGTAACGAATGTTTAAATCGTTCAACTTCTGTGCCAACCTTGCTTGAAGTTCAATGTCGTTGTTGTTTTCTGCTTCCTGAAGCTGCATATAAAGGGACTGTTTTTCCTTCTCACTATTCCTAATACCACTTAGGTCCTCGAGATAATCATTGATTTCTTCCCTTGTGATGTCATCGTGAATCAGCATATTATCAAGTTCAACGACAGTGCTGAACAATCCTCCTTCTATATATTGGCTAAATGAGGATATATCAAACACATTATGATTATCAAAATATGCGCACAACCCTTTAAATATAACATAATAATCCGGTGTGGTTAATACTTCTTCATCAATATCATTCTGAAATTCTTTAAACAGTTCCCGGTCTTGGACCATTGCACGTAAAAAATACCTTTCTTTACGCTCGCGGAGTGGCAGCTGTCTAACTCCGTTAGTCTGTATTGACTTGCCTGTTGACGTTTTATTTAAAGCTGGCACCTTGCTCTCAATTGATCTTTTATCAATTTTATATGTGCCTGAAATGTGCTGCATCAATTTTTCTCTGGTCACTTCGTCTTTTACAAACTTCAAATGCTCCGCAAGCGTATTCAGATTGGTTGAAAATGCCATATCATTATTCAGGCTCTGTTCCAGTAACTGGTCGGCTTTAAAATGAATATAATGTTTCCTCTCGTTTTTTACGAGGGTTTCAAAAGCCTGCATCCCGCGTTTCTCAATATATTCATCAGGATCCAGTCCCCTCGGTATGGATATTACATATACATTTGCCCCGGATTTCAGCAGCTGTTCCCCAAGTGACACCTGTGCACTTTGACCGGCCTCATCTCCATCAAACATAAAAGTGATATTTGAAGCGAGACGATTGAGTGTATGGACATTCTCCTCGCTGAGAGCTGTTCCCATCAAACCAACAATATTCTGGACATTAGTCATTTTCACTTTTACGACATCAAGATGACCTTCCATCAAGATAACTTCGTCTTTCTTGCGAATATCCTTGCGCGCCTCACTTAAATTATATAAAAGTTGACGTTTTTGGAATATTGGAGTTTCTGGAGTGTTCAAATATTTGGGTTCCCTGCCATCAAGGCTTCGTGCAGTATAACCCACAATATACCCCTGATGGTTCCGTATTGGAATCATAATCCTCCCACTGAACCTGTCATAATACGTAAAGTTATCTTCATTTCTGGAAATCAACCCTGCCTGGTAGGCGAGCTCCATTGAATAACCTTTTTCAGAGAGCGCATTTTTAGTGAAATCACGCATATCAGGAGCGATACCAATCTTTTCTTTTCGTATTATATCGGCAGAAAACCCTCTTTCAGTCAAATAATCCAGAGCTTGCTGACCCTCATTGGTATGCATCAGGATATGATGGTACAGATCAGTCAAATATTCATGCATGCGTATCAGCTGTATATCACTGTCAGGTGCTCCCGATTCTTCCGCTTCTATCTCGATGCCTAGCGGTTTCCCAAGAAGTCTGACAGCATCTGTGAATGATTTATTTTCAATTTCCATATAGAACTGAAAGACGTTACCGCCTTTTTTACACCCGAAACAGTGACAGATCTGTTTGTCCGGGCTTACAGTAAATGACGGTGTTTTTTCGTCATGAAACGGGCAGAGACCGACATAATTCCGGCCCCGTTTCTCCAGTTTTATATAACTGGAAACCAGTTCAGTAATGTCGGTCCCATTTTTAACTGTTTCTATTGTCTCGTCAGAGATTCGCAAGTTTCATCATCCCTTAAAATCTATTCGCCCATCCACATATTTCATAATTTCATTCGCTGTCTCCTCAATGGCCTTATCGGACACGTCTATTACTGGACAGCCTATTTTCGAAATTGTTTCGTTGAAGTAATCCAGTTCTTCCTGGATCCTCTTATCATTGGCATAGCTGGCTGTATCTTTCAGACCCAGCTGTGTCAGACGTTCTTTTCTGATTTTGTTCAAAGTTTGAGGATTAATTTTCAATCCTACACATTTTTTCGGATCCACTCCAAATAATTCCTTTGGCGGTACTACTTCCGGCACTAGAGGAACATTCATCACTTTGTACTTTTTGAGTGCAAGGAATTGGGACAAAGGTGTCTTCGATGTTCTGGAAACACCAATAAGAACAATGTCTGCCTTGTCAAGGCCGCCTGCATCCTTACCATCGTCATACTTTACAGCAAATTCAATTGCCTCGATTTTTTTAAAGTAATCTTCATCCAGCTTATGGACACGCCCCGGCTCATAATAAGGCTGTTCCTCTGTCTTGCCTTCCAGAACACTCATCAAAGGGCCCATAATATCCACTGAAGGGATTTCTTCGCTTTTTAGTTCCTTTTGTATATATTTACGAAGATCAGGCGTGATGATAGTGAAAACTACAATTGCATTCTTACTTTTAGCAAGGTCGACTACATCATCAACATGTTCCTCCGTCTCAATATAGGGATACCGGATTAACACTTCGCCCGATTCCTCGATATTAAACTGTGACAGACAGGCTTTTGCAACCAGCTCTCCGGTTTCTCCGACAGAATCCGAAGCAACGATTACTTTCAAATTAGACATTCAAACACTTCCTTATTCCATGAGATTGACAAATACACGTGCGATATTCGTTTTTGTTATTCTTCCAATTACGCGCTCCACACCATCGTGGTATTCAACGACAGGCAATGAATCAATCTGCTTTTCAATCAGCTGATTTGCTGCGTATATCAATAGATCATTTGGATAACAGATGGTTATACTGGGTTTACGGGTCATAATAACACTAACCGGTGTTTTCTCAATGTCATTACCACCCATGGTTCCTCTTAAAAGATCTTTTCTGGATATAACACCCGCCAGGCCGCCATCTTCATCTATCGCGTAAAGTGTGCCCACATCTTCCAGAAACATCTTGACGATGGCTTCATAAATGGACGTGTCTTTCTTAATTAGAATAGGGACACTCTGAACATCACTGACTATGATGTTTCTTATTTTGGAACTCATTACTTCTTCAGACTCTTTGCCGGTATAAAAATACCCCACTCTTGGTCTCGCATCAAGATAGCCTGACATCGTAAGTATAGCCAGATCAGGGCGCAGTGTGGCTCTAGTCAGAGATAGTTGCTCTGCAATTTTACTTCCGGTGATTGGTCCGTGCTGCTTCACAATTTTAAGTATTTTTTCTTGTCTCTCGTTCAATTCCATGCCATCACTCCCAACAAACCAATTATAATACATTCACTGGAATAAAGAAATATAAGCAAATGTTTGCAGAACAATCAAACTCCGGCTATAATAATATTGAAGCGAGTTAAGGATGGTGTGAGCTTAACACTTTAAATGGCGTAATTGATGGATTAAACAATCTATATATAAAAGCGGAGTGTATACACTAATTGGGGTGGAACCGCGGGCTATGCTCGTCCCCGGATGACAGTTTTTTATTGTTGTCCGGGGACTTTTTGTGTTTCTCCATTCATCACCAACGCAATTTTTAAAAAAAGGAGCCGATTCAAATGGAAATGGATACTATTGTCAATTTAGCGAAAACAAGAGGATTTGTATTCCCAGGAAGTGAAATTTACGGCGGGCTTGCAAATACATGGGATTACGGCCCACTGGGTGTGGAACTTAAGAATAATGTAAAAAAAGCATGGTGGAAAAAATTCATACAGGAATCACCATACAACGTGGGGCTTGATGCTGCGATTCTGATGAACCCTAAAACATGGGAAGCATCCGGACATCTTGGCAACTTCAATGATCCTATGATCGACTGTAAAGAATGTAAATCACGTCACAGGGCAGATAAGATCATCGAAGATGTCATACAGAAAGAGGACGACACATTTGTAGCAGACGGACTCAGCTTTGATGAAATGAAACGTATAATCGATGAACGGGACATCAAATGTCCAAACTGTGGCAGCCATAACTATACCGATATCCGTCAGTTCAGTCTGATGTTTAAAACTTTCCAAGGTGTTACGGAATCATCAACAAACGAAATTTTCCTGCGACCGGAAACAGCACAGGGCATTTTCGTCAATTACAAAAATGCACAGCGTACAATGCGCAAAAAGCTCCCATTCGGTATTGGCCAGGTGGGGAAATCATTCCGTAACGAAATCACACCGGGAAACTTCACTTTCAGAACCCGTGAATTCGACCAGATGGAACTCGAATTCTTCTGTAAACCCGGAACTGAAATTGAATGGCAGAACTACTGGAAAAATTTCGCTGAAAAGTGGCTTTCAGATCTGAATATGAGTGAGGAGAACACAAGGCTCCGTGATCACGACGAGGACGAACTCAGCCACTACTCTAATGCAACGACAGATATCGAATACAAATTCCCATTCGGCTGGGGCGAGCTATGGGGCATTGCAAGCAGGACAGATTACGACCTCCGTCAACATATGGAACATTCAGGTGAAGATTTCAGATATCATGACCAGGAAACCGGAGAGAAATATATTCCGTATTGTATCGAGCCTTCACTTGGCCTGGACCGTGTGACTCTTGCATTCCTTTGTGACGCCTATGAAGAGGAAACACTCGAGAATGGTGAATCCCGTACAGTGCTGAGATTCCATCCTCAACTTGCACCATTTAAAGCGGCTGTATTGCCTCTGTCCAAAAAATTGAGCGATGACGCAATAAAAGTCTACGAAAAAATTGCCGGTGATTTCAATGTTGAATTTGATGAATCCCAGTCCATTGGTAAACGTTACAGAAGACAGGATGAGATCGGTACTCCGTACTGTATCACTTTCGATTTCGATTCATTGGAGGATAACAAAGTTACAATCCGCGACCGTGACACGATGGAACAGACACGTGTTGATATCGATGAAGTAAACAGCTTCCTGAAAGAGAAAATCAATTATTAAATTGAGTAAAAAAGCGTGAGGCCAATCTTGGCCCCACGCTTTTTCAGTATTATTGAAGAAGTTTCCTTGATTTGAAAAATACACCGGTGTATTCATCATAGATTAATTCGACAAACCTCAATAGATCTCTTGCATTATCTTCAGTGATTTTTATCGAATCGACATTGCCCACAGCCACATGTTTCATGTAGCTGGCAAGATAGAGTGCACGCGAATTTACCGGTATCGAGCGTCTTCCGGTTTCATCATTCAGACAGTCACTGCATATTACGCTGTGGTATTTAAAAGAATAATGATTGAAATCCTTATAGTTTTTTGAACTACATATGGCACATTCGGTAACATTCATCTCTCCACCATAGTATGGCAGCATTTTAATCGCACAAAAGGCAACAACCCCTGCGGGCTGACTGCCCGTTTCCATCAATTTTAATGATTTGATGAGCAGTCTGTAAAAACTATCGTGAAGTATATCATCTTCAAGTGCTTTGATGACCAGTTCCAATACATAGGAAGCATGACTGTATAAGTCAAAATCTCCATTCACATTTTTAAAGGGCTGAACTTCATCCACTTCATTCAATGTCCCCATACCTTTAAAACGGTTATACGTAAAAAGAAACTCCTTTATTCCCTGACGCAGGACGATAAACGGGCTGTTAGGTTTGTTAAAGCCACGTACCATCATTGGAACCTGTGCGCCGTCTTCTGTCAATACAGTAATGATCCGACTTGACTCACTATAGTTCGTCTGCCGGATCATTACACCTTTTTGCTGATATATCATTGGATTATCTAATACTCCTCATCTTTATAACCAAGTGAACGAATGAACTGTGTTTTGTTTCTCCAGTCCTTTTGTACTTTGACCCAGACTTCAAGGAAAACTTTGCTGCCCAGCAGATTTTCAATATCCACCCGTGCAAGTTTCCCGATCTCTTTCAGCATTTTTCCATTTTTACCGATAACCATGCCCTTTTGAGAGTTTCGCTCTACATATATGGTAGCACTGACATGAACCGTCCCTCTTTCATCAGCTTTCATCTTATCAATCTCAACTCCGATTGCATGTGGAATTTCCTGACTTGTCAGATGAAGCGCCTTTTCACGTATAAGCTCACTTACAATGAAATGTTCAGGATGGTCAGTCACTCTGTCTGCAGGATAATACATCGGTCCTTCCGGCAAGTATCCTTCAATCACTTCCAACAGTGTATCGATATTATTCCCCTGCAATGCTGAAACAGGCACAATATCACTGAATTCCAGCTTATCCTTGTAAACTTCAATCTGCTGAATCAGTTTATCTGGATGCACCAGGTCGATCTTGTTCATTACCAGAACAATTGGTGTTTTTGTGTTTTGAAGCATATCAATGATGAATTCATCACCACGTCCGATTTCTTCGGAAACATTTACTACAAATAATATCACTTCTGTTTCACGTAAGGTGTTTCTGGCAACTTTCATCATATGTTCCCCAAGCTCATGCTTAGGTTTATGGATTCCTGGTGTATCGATAAAAATCATCTGGGAATCATCAGTAGTGTATACACCCTGTATCTTATTTCTTGTCGTCTGTGGTTTATCCGACATGATTGCAATCTTCTGTCCGAGCACTTTATTCATAAAAGTGGATTTCCCAACATTCGGTCTTCCGATGATGCTTACAAATCCGGATTTGAATTCATTCTCAGCCATTAATCAAAATCCTTTCCTGAAAAGCCAAGCGGCAGCAGCTCATCGACTGTACGCTTGATCACTGTTCCTGTTTTGTTTGTCATATATACAGGCATATCATCGTCACAGAGTTCTTTCATCACCTGTCGGCATGTACCGCATGGACTTGAAGGTTTGTCTGCATCCGTCACGATGACGATGGCCTTAAATTTGGTCACGTTATTTGAATAGGCACTGACAAGAGCACTTCTTTCAGCACATATCGTTGCGGGATAAGCAGCATTTTCAATATTTGCACCGTAGATGAATTCATCTTCTTCAGTGACCAGAAGTGCACCTACATTAAATTTTGAATATGGAGTATACGCCCTTGATTGGGCCACCTGCACTTCTTTGATCCATGTTTCCTGGAAAATTCCATCATTCATATATTTCTCTCCATTCTCCTCTTAAAATACATAAGGAATAAATACTATCAATCCAATTATCACTGCATAGATGCAGGAAAGCAGAACTGCTGCCGCAGAAACGTCTTTCGCCGCTTTAGCATACTCATGGAAATTTTCCGTCACAAGGTCAACGGTGTATTCCACACCGGTATTCATAACTTCAGTGACCAGCACAGCGAAAACCGCACTGGTAATGAACAGCCATTCAATCCTGTCAAGGTTAAAAAACAGTCCAAGAATAATTACCAGGACTGTGACAATCATGTGCGATAGGACATGCATATCTTTCTTCAGCATGGTTTTTAGCCCCATGAAGGCAAATTTAAAGCGCCTGAATAATCGGTTACCCATATTATACCTCTCTGGACACACCAAAAGCATCTAATATTTCATCCTGCAGGGCGTTCATTTCACGTTCATCATCATCTTCCATATGATCATAGCCAAGCAGGTGCAGAAACCCATGCAGACTCAGGAATAAAAGTTCCCGTCTGTAGGAGTGTCCATAATCATCCGCCTGCTCTTCCGCTCTTTTAGTACAGACAATGATATCCCCTAAAGTACGCAGCGCATCTTCATGGATCACGTTATCCTCTTCATCTTCCAGGGCAAAGCTGATAACATCAGTCACCTGGTCTTTACTGCGATAATTTTTGTTGATTTCCTGGATTTCTTCTTCATCCACAAATGAAATGCTGACTTCCGCATCCGCTTCCTGTTTTAAATAATCGTAGGCAAAACTGAGCAGTTTTTGGATTTCTTCCTGCTGATCACTCTGTGTGTGATTTTCTTCGTCAATGAAATCTACTGTAATCATATTACTGCTCCTTCTCATATGCTTTAATGATTTTCGATACAAGTGGATGCCGCACAACGTCAGTTTCATCCATCTTATTGATTGCTATACCTTTGACATTGGTGAGCAGTTTGACAGACTCGACGAGACCGCTCTTGGTGGGACCCGGCAGGTCAATCTGAGTTTCATCACCGGTTACAACCATTTTGGAACCGAAACCAAGCCGTGTCAAAAACATCTTCATCTGCATTTCAGTCGTATTCTGGGCCTCATCCAGAATGACAAATGCCTCGTTCAAAGTACGGCCGCGCATGTATGCCAGTGGTGCTACTTCAATGACACCACGTTCAATCAGTCGATCGGTCTGCTCCACGCCAAGAACAGTGTGCAGGCCATCATACAGGGGTCGCAGATAAGGATCCACCTTTTCCTTAAGATCACCGGGCAGGAAACCGAGATTTTCACCGGCTTCAACCGCAGGCCGTGTAAGGACAATACGTTTTACATCGTTTTCACGAAGCATCTGACACGCAAAAACGACTGCAAGAAACGTTTTGCCAGTACCGGCCGGACCAATGCCGAATGTCAAATCATTCTTTTTAATATTTTCAATATAGAGCCGCTGTCCCGTCGTTTTTGCACGGATGCCTTTTCCTTTGATGTCCTTGGCTATTTCCTCATTGTATAGATCGGCCAGGTACTCGATGGTACCCTTTCTGGCCATCATTGCAGCAGACTGGACATCCCGAAGGTTGACCTTCATACCCCGCTGGATGATTTTTAAAAGATTGATTAACACATCCTCGGCAAGTTCGACATTATCGTCATTATCACCGCTCACAGTAATCTCGTTACCGAGCGTGTGAATCGTAACATCGAATTCCTCCTCGAGATAGGTAATATGCTGATCATTGGCACCGATAAGTGCCTGTGCCTCTTCAAGGCTGTCTATACTAATAATATTAGGCATTCATAAACCCCTTTTTCTTAGTCTCTTTCACTCTAAATTTACCACTAAGCCCCAATCACTGCAATGAATTACTACAATGAAAAAGTAACAAAAGACTATGCATCAGCCTCTTTTACAAAAACATTAATACGGTTGATCACATTTTTTCCGGCACTTTTAAATGTAACGAAAACACCTGCCTCGACCGGTGCCCTCTCCATATAAAATATCCTGCATTCAACCGCTGCATCCTTACCATGGGTAATGACGCTGTTCATGGTGATTTTCTCAATGTCTTCCGGAATGTCGGGAAGATGCAGATTCTCGGCAAAAGCGTGAGCTAAAAACTCTTCGTCCTGTTCAATTGCTGCAGCAAGCGCCTCTACAATGAAAAATTTCCTTGGCGCGTTCCCGCATCCTTTGGGATATTCGATTATAACATTCTGACGCGTTTTTATAGATTCCATATGTCACCTCATAATATATTGTGTATTTTTATTGCCCGCTGCATCTGATTCTAAGAATACATCACAAAACGGTCTCCGTCATCCGTGATTTCCATTGCATCACTGCGAATTTTCATTTAATAACTCTCCCCTTTTAAAGCTAATATATACTGTGGGTTTGTTTTTGATGATTATCGGGAAAATAAAGGTAAACATGCTTCTAATAAGGAGATAATAATAATGGCTTTGAAAGCGCTGTACCTTAACACGTCTTTAAAACATGGAGACAAGCAATCCAATATTGAAGCATTGATGAGAAAATCGATGGATATACTCGAAACAGAGAGTGTCGAAACCGAATTATTAAGAGTTTCCGATTATGATATCAAGTTTGGTATGAGTGCAGATATGGATCATGGCGACCAATGGCCGATAATATTCAATAAAATCATTGATGCTGACATCATTGTCATAGGGACACCGATATGGAACGGACACAAAAGCAGCGTGGCAACTCTCGTGATGGAAAGGATCTACGCACAAAGCAGTGAAACATCTAAAAATGGGCAATCAAAATATTATAATAAGGTGTTCGGAGCTGTTGCGACAGGTAATGAAGACGGAGCCAAAGAGCCAGGTGGATCCATTCTTTCCCGTATGGCAAACCTCGGCTTCACTGTATCCCCGAACACTCTTGCATACTGGGTTGGTGATGCAGGTCCGGGACCGTCCTATATAGAAGCCGGACAGGAGAATGAATTCACCAAAAATCAGATAAAAATGCTCAGCTACAATCTTGTCCATATGGCAAGAATACTGGTAAACAATCCAATTCCCCCAAACGGTAACTCATTGAAATAATACGATGACTTTTAACAAATATATAACTGCTTTAATCATCTTCAATCAAAGACCGGAGGTATAAAACAATGAAACAAATTATTGTGCCGCATCTATGGTTCGACAATGAAGCGCTCGAAGCTGCTGAATTCTATGCCCGTATTTTTCCTGATTCCAGAATTTTGAACAGTACTAAAATTTACGATACTCCCTCAGGTGATACCGAGCTCGTCACTTTCGAAATACACAATTACAAATTTATGGCAATAAGCGCGGGACCATATTTTAAAATCAATCCATCGATATCCTTTTTCATAAACTTCGATCCATCACAGGATGAAAAGGCAGAGCAGAACCTTATAGGTACATGGAATCATCTCTCTGATGGTGGAACAGTTCTCATGCCCCTCGATGAGTATCCATACAGTAAAAAGTATGGGTTCATCAAAGATAGGTACGGGGTATGCTGGCAGCTGATATTGTCTGATCCAAATGGAGATGATAGACCGCCCGTCATTCCCTCCATAATGTTTACAGAGGCTAATTTCGGAAAGACGGAAGAAGCCATCGAATACTATATTTCTATATTTAAAGATTCAAAAATGGGCGAGATTGCCAGAACAGAATCTGAAAATGAACAAACGATCATGTTTGCAGATTTCGTACTGGAAAATCTATGGTTCGCGGCTATGGATGGACCAGGGGACCAAGGGTTCGAGTTTAATGAGGCAGTCTCATTGCTTGTAAATTGCGAAAACCAGGAAGAAATTGATTATTATTGGAATAACCTATCGGCAGATGCTGATGCAGAGCAGTGCGGCTGGCTCAAAGATAAATATGGTATCTCGTGGCAGATCAGCCCATCCATAATGGATGAAATGATGGAGAAAGGTTCTCCGGAGCAGGTAAAGAGGGTTACTGAGGCATTCTTGAAAATGAAGAAGTTTGATATTGCCAAGTTAAAAAAAACGTATGAAGAGTAGAAAATAAGCAAGGCTTCCAAGTTAAACGGAAACCTTGCTTTACTTTATGAGTCTGCAGAATCATCATAAGCCTGCAGCGCTTTACCACCATATACACTTCCAGGGCCACCACCCATGACTATAGCTACGCCAGCAATCTCGGCAATTTCTTCTCGAGTCGCCCCCAATTTGATAAGCTTGTTAACATGATTACCGATACAACCTTCACACTTGTCTGCAATTGCAAAAGACAGTGCAGCAAATTCCTTTGTTTTCTCATCCAAAGCACCTGCTTTATATGCAGAATCCTGCAACGTTTTGAAGCTTTTCATCGTATCAGGAATAGTCTTCTGAAGTCTTTTCGTATTTCCTTGTGCAGTCAAATTGATGTCATTAAAATTTCCAGACATATAAATCACCCTCTCAAAATTTATTTATATGAATACTATATCAATTAAAGGAAATATTTTGCATCCCAACGCTCAGGCAGCAATTCATTCAGCTTCATTACTTTCGAGTCAGAGACCCCAATTTCACAATAGTAATTGTTCTCCCCTACCTGATTGATCATTTCCCTGCACCGTCCACACGGCGGTAATATTTCTCCGGACTCATACACTGCAATGATTTTTTCAATTTTATACTCACCTTCAGTCACCATAGACGCAATCGCCGCATGCTCTGCACAAAATCCAATTGAAGATGGGAGATCTAGTGCAACACCAGTGTACACATTGCCTTTATCAGTAATCAATGCAGCAGAAACATGACCCATTTTACCATTTCTTTTCGTCCTTACTGTTTTCAATTTTGACATGGCAGTTTCATAAAGTTGTTCCATTTTCATCTTCTAAACTCCTTTCCACACTATTACATTTACTTTATAGTTTACCCTAAATATATAATTTCGGTATGAAAATAAAAAGCCACTCATTTGAGTGGCTTTCGATTTACTATTTATTGTTATTCGTCATTTCATTCTTCTTTTTTATTATTTCAGCTTTTTTAAGAACGCGGTAATTTTGCATGATTGCAGATAATCCGATAAGTAGCACAATCATCTGTGCCCACCATGACGTATCAAGCGCTAAGTTTGCAAGTAGGAGATAAATGATCAATATGATTGAAATAATGATAATATTTCTCTTGGCTTTATCCATATGGCCTGTTCCTCCAGGTTTCTTCCTCGCATGCGAGCTCCAATGTAAAAAGATGGATGAAAGTTATGGCAATGAACGCTGCGAGGAAAGTAACAACGATTGCGACAAAAGAGATATCGAAAAATGCCGGAATTAATATTAGCAAAGGAATGAGTAATGTCGCCATGATACACCTCTTCCGGTATTCTTTGGATAAATATTGTATTTTTCCACAATGGGGACAATCCATGCCAATGTCCAATGTGATGTATCTTTTCAAAATAGCGTTTGCTGGCCATACTTGTTCACAGTTTTTGCATTTAACCAAAGTGTTCTCTCCTTAAAATAAGTGTCTACTTTGCTGTCACTATTAAAAATTTGTGAATAGGAAGTATAACACATAAAGTGCTGCGATTAATATAGCGAATATCCATATATACAGCAGCACTTTGTTGAAATCTTTCTTATTACCAGCCAAATAAACAAACGCAGTTGCGATGATTGGGAACATCAAGATCATGAATATGATCATGAAAACTGTGCTCATTCCACCCTCTCCTTTTACTGTGGGATGCTTTTTACCAGTTCCGGTACATCTGGAGAAATTTCTGGATGACTTGAAACAGATGATTTCTCAGTGAATGGGAGTGAGAATTATTCATCCAGCTTCAATGCTTTCAATTGTTCTGCAAGAGCATTGTTGATGGGCTCTTCTTTATCCTGATTTTTAATATATTTATTCACAGTCCGTTTATCCACTTTGCCTCTGCCTTCTTTTTTCCTGCGAGCTTCGAACGCTGTCAACTTTTCCCTGTAACCGCATATACATGTAAAGATCTGGCCGTCCCCTTCGCCGCTTAGCGTCATTTTCTTTTTACAACGGGGACATCTTGCATTTGTTGTCCTTGAAATATTTTTACGATGACCGCATTCTCTATCCTGGCAGACAAGCATTTTTCCCCGTTTACCGTTTACTTCAAGCAAAGGTTTCCCACAATCCGGACATATTTTTCCTGAAATGTTATTATGCTTATATTTTTTATCACTGTTCTTTATTTCAGTTGTAATCTTTTTTGTATGCTGCTTCATCTCATCGATGAACACTTCTTTTTTTAAATGTCCTTTAGCTATATTTTCAAGCTTCTGTTCCCATACTGCAGTTGTAGCTGGAGACCTCAGTGCATCCGGCACAAGATCCAGAAGCTGCCTTCCTTTGGAAGTGATTACAATCTGCTGGCCCTTTTTCTCCACCAAGAACGAGTTGAAAAGTTTATCTATGATATCTGCTCTTGTTGCCACTGTACCAAGGCCACCTGTAGAGTCCAGTGTCGCTTTCAGTTTTTTATCCTGAACTTCCATATATTTTGCCGGATTTTCCATAGCAGATAATAACGAAGCTTCTGTAAATCTGGAAGGGGCTTTTGTCTGTCCGGAAGTCTGTGTGACTCTATTTGTTTTTAGTACATTCCCAATTTCAAATCTCGGGAGCCTCTGATCTTTTACATCACTTTCGTCTTCTTCATCATATTTGTTGGAATATGCTTCCTTCCATCCTTCTTTAATGACTGTTTTACCGCGGGCGGTGAATGAAATGTCACCTATAGTTGCACTTATCGTCATCTGTTCATATTCATGCGGCGGCAGGAGAACAGCCATGAATCTTTTAACAATCAGATCGTAGATCCTCTTTTCTTTTTCATTGAAATCTGAAGGATGGACATGGTTTTCTGTCGGAATGATTGCATGGTGATCGCTGACTTTTTTATCATCAACAAAAGATTTATTAGCCTGGATTTTATTTCTCAGTATTTTTGTGGCTGGACTTCTGTAATTGCCAATGCCACAAGCTTTTAGTCTCTCCGGAATCGTCGGGATGATATCCTGGGATATGAACCTGGAATCCGTTCTTGGATATGTAACCACTTTATGTCTTTCATAAAGGTTTTGCATCACGTTCAAAGTTTCTTTTGCAGATAGACCAAACTGTTTATTGGCGTCCCTTTGTAATTCTGTCAAGTCATATAAAGCAGGAGCGAAAGTCTTCTTTGTCTTTTTTTGTATATCTTTTACAAGCAAATCTTTATCGCCGATTTTTCTTACAATTGAATCGACCTTATCCTTATCAAAACTCTTGCTGTTTCCTTTATCATCCTGCCATGTGAACTTAACCGAATCTGTAGACACTTCTATACCGTAATATGTTTTAGCCTTGAAGTTCCTGATTTCATTTTCTCTCTGTTCAATCATGGCAAGTGTAGGTGTCTGCACACGGCCACAGTTCAGTTGTGCATTAAATTTAGTAGTCAGTGCTCTGGAAGCATTTAGACCGATATACCAGTCCGCCTCAGATCGTGCGACTGCGGCTTGATAAAGGTTTTCATATTTTTTCCCGGGTTGCAGTCTATTGAATCCTTCTTTTATTGCTTTATCCGTGACAGACGAAATCCACAGACGTTCAATGTTTTTTTTAACTTTCACTTTATCAATGATCCAGCGGGCAACAAGTTCTCCCTCACGTCCGGCATCTGTAGCCACAATAATTTTATCTACATCTTTGCGAATGAGTTGTGATTTCACAGCATTGAACTGTTTACCTGATTTTTTTATGACTGTTAGTTTTAAAGGTTCAGGAAGCATCGGCAAATCTTCAAGCTTCCATTGTTTATACTTATTATCATAACTTTCAGGGTCTGCAAGAGTCACCAGATGGCCCAGTGCCCACGTAACAATATATTTATCCCCTTCTATATAACCGTTCCCTTTTTTATGGCATTTCAGTACGCTCGCAATATCACGTGCAACTGATGGTTTCTCAGCCAATACTACACTCTTTGCCAATCTCATCATCCTTTCAAATACTAATACAGTATACATCATTTATAGCATACAGAAAATGCCGGGGATTTTTATCCCCGGCACCATATCATTATTTGAGTATTTCCTTATAGTTGTCATTATTTTCTATTACACTTTTAGCAAAAGGGCACTTCGCTGTAATTTTTTTGCCTTCCTGGTCAGCAAATTCAACCATCATATCCACCAGTTCTGTCCCAGCTCCCTGACCGCCGAGACTCTCCTGGACTTCAGTGTGGGTAATGATATAGTCCCCGTCTTCGTCTATTTCAAAGACAATTTCCGCTTCGGGATTCAGCTCATCCTCACCTATAAAAAACTTATGTTCCCCTTTTTTAATATCCACTTTTCTACCTCCTCTTTTGATGCCTTTCTTTATAAAACTATTTACTAATATGCAATCTTTCAAACATTGAAAAGCTTCATATTGATGTTCCTGCTTTCCACTTTTTTTGGTTAGTGTTATGCTATACGTGTAAAAAGTTAATATAAATATAGGTTCAC
>CAYTIR010000041.1:0-19829 GCA_964437955.1 uncultured Staphylococcaceae bacterium | reverse complement strand
TTTTTTGGTATAATATACATAAATGATTTTATGAAAAGTCAGGTGAGACAAATGGTCAAATTCATACATTGTGCGGACCTGCATTTAGACAGCCCTTTTAAGTCCAGATCAAGGATGCCGGCAGGAATTTTAAATGCATTGATGGACAGCACATATAATAGCGTGGAAAGAATGATCGATTTCGCCATTGAAAACAAAGTTGATTTTATAGTTATAGCCGGAGATGTTTTCGATAAAGCGAATCGTACTTTGAAATCGGAAATATTCATGAAGCGGCAGTTCGACAGACTCAAAGATAATGGGATTTTTGCATATATCATACATGGTAACCATGATCCTCTGACAGATGGTTTCAAAACTCTGTGGCCGGATAATGTCACGGTATTTAAGGAAAATGTGGAGACATATGAGATGATCAGTTCAAAAGGTGAAAGGATTTTCCTGCACGGTTTCAGTTACTTCCTGGATGACTCATATGAAAATAAACTGGATAACTATCCAGTCAATACTATGAATGAAGGAATCCATATTGGTCTTTTGCATGGCACATATTCAAAAGGCAGCTATAAACAGGAAAGGTATACGGAATTCAACCTGGAAACCTTAAATCAGAAACTGTATCATTACTGGGCACTTGGTCACATTCATCAGCGTGAACAGCTGAGCGACCTGCCTCCGATCCTTTATTCAGGAAACATACAGGGAAGACATAAGAACGAGTATGGTGAGAAAGGGTTCGTATATGTGAAGGGTGACGATGTCTATCTGGACAGGCAATTCATACCGGTCCAGGATATTTTATTTGCGGAATATACACTGGACGTATCTTCATTGAACAAACAGGATCTCTATCAGTCGATTGTGGAATTTAAGCATAGATTGAGAGAGAAAGGGAAACAGATTATTCAGCTGACCCTCTACCATGATGGGGATGAAGTCATTTCGGAACCGGATTTTGTTGAAGTCATCGAGCTTCTTAAAGAAGATGAAAGGGACTTGAAGGATTTTGTCTGGATAGACAGTCTGCATCTGAAATATATGAACCAGGACAACATAGCACTTCTAAATGATATTAAAGCCAGCTACTCTTCAAATGATTCCCTATTTAAGGAAGCTGTAAATTCGATGTATATGGATCCAAGGCTCAACCGCTACTTATTGCCTATACAGGAATTGGAGCAGGAAGAGTTGCTCAATGAGGGCGAAGAACGCCTTAAAATGCTTATGAGGAAGTAGTGAGTATATGAAAATCATATCACTTAATATATATGGTTATGGCAAGATAACTGAAACTGAACTTAATACGAACCAGAAGTTTGTACAGATATTTGGTGAGAACGAAGCGGGCAAGTCGACAATGCAGTCTTTCATCCATTCTATACTTTTCGGTTTTCCGACGAGGAAGGAACAGGAACCCAGAAGGGAACCCCGTATGCATAATCTATACGGCGGGAAATTGACAGTTCAATTTCCTGATGAACCTGGACCGGTGGAAATCGAAAGGATTAAAGGGAAGGTACAGGGCGATGTGAAAATTTATTTTCATGATGGCACTGTAAGAAGTGAAGACTGGCTTATAAAGAAGCTGAATTTCATCGACAAGAAAACTTATCGTTCGATATTCTCCTTTGATGTATTGGGTCTGCAGGATATCCATAAAAACATGACCGAGGATAAACTGCAGGAATATCTGCTTCGTGCCGGAGCGCTTGGTTCCCATGAATATGATGAAATGCTGAGTGCAATTGATACGGAACTCAAATCAATCTATAAAAAAAATGGCATCAATCCAAAGGTGAATCAGGAACTCGAAGAAATAGCCTCGGTAAACGAAAAAATTAAAAGTCTTGAGCAGCATGAGGAAAGATATAAAACTCTGATTCAGGAGCAATCCAAAACTGAAGAGAGTTTAAATGCCAAGAAAAATGCTTTATACCAGCTTGAAACTATTCGTAAACAGAAAATGAAAGAAGTCATGTATCATACAGATATCAAAGAGTGGAAATCACTTGAAGATAAATTGAATATCGACCCTGTTGTATTCCCGGAACAAGGGGTTGAACGGTATGAGGGATTGAAAAACCAAGTCCAGCAAATTCAAAGGGATGTTGCCTTGAGGACTGAAAAATTGAAATCCCTGAAAAATGAAATGTCGATGATTGAACTTCCAGATAAGGAGAATCTCGCCTGTCTCGAAAAAATCCAAAAAAGGGAACCGGATATTAAACAGAAAAAAATGGAAGTTTCCCGTCTTAATACAGCGGTTGAAAACCTTGAAGATGACATCCACCAGCTGCGGAGAGACATTGGCTGGAAACAGGAACATGATGATGTGGATGATTCCAATATTGTGAAGGAATCGGCTCAGACGCTTCTTTCAAAACTAGATGAAGCTGTACTTGAAGAACAATATCTGGTCAGGGAAATTGATCATCTTAAGTCCGATTTAAAACAACTTGACCAGGATATAGCTCAGCTTGAAGATTCCCAGATCAGTGATGAACGTCTGCGAATCAAAAAAGAAGTGCTGGACAAAGAGTTTGAACTGAAAGAAAAAGAGAAAATGTTCAAACTCATTGAAAAGGACTACGAACGAGAGAAGCGCGAAAGGAATAAAGTGAAACGCGGCCAGTCAATTTTGATAATCGGTATCAGTGTCATCGCACTGTTGATCGGAATTTATTACTTATTCACTTCAAACTGGCTGATGGGCGGAGTATTTGTGGCGATTGGTATCGTTACACTATTGCTGCTCATGCTTACTAACCAAAAAGAAGATGAATCTCTTAAAACGGATTATCAAAAAGAAGTCCAGGAACTTGAAGATATCATTGATACAATCAAACGAAACAACGACGTTGACTTTGATATAAATGATGCCAGGGATTTAAAAATGGATTTGAAAACACAGATAACAAAACGGGCTTCATCCAATGTGAAGCTGGAAGAGATGAAAGATGCGTTATCTGTAAAAGAAGCCCTTCATGATTCACTCAATACGGATCTACTCAGAGTTAAGAAAGATCTGATGGTCAATCCTGATATTGAAAATAAGTACATTGTGGATGCAATCAATACTATCCGTGAAATTAAACAGAAAAGAAACCAGATCAACCGGCATAAGCTTGAGATAGATAATATAAAAAAAGAACTTCAGGAATTTAAAAATGAAGTAAAGAATGATATCGCTTCAATGGAAATCCAATATGAAGAGAACAGTATTTTCTACGACATCAAAAGCACGGTTTCCAAAATGTATAAGGATCAATCCCATTACACAAGATTGGATGACCAGATTAGACTGATGGAAAATGAGATTAATGTGCTGGAAGAAAGGAATGCTGTTTCCGATAGTGAAATAGGGAAACTCCTTGGCTACGTTGATGCGGAAGATGAAGAGGAATACTATTACTATGCCAGGAAGTATGATGAATATCATGGTAATATCGCAAAGTTCAAAGAACTGAGTTCAAAGTTGGATGAAGAGCATTTTGATTACGATTCAAGAAATGAATTATCCCGTTTCCTGCTTGCAGATCTTAAGGACGAGGAAGAAAATATATCCATTCAGATTGAGGATTTCAATAATAAGATTCAACACGAACAAAAAGTACTTGCGGAGATCAACTCTGAAATTGGCAGTCTTGAAAGTGACGGCAAGCTCAGCGAACTGAACCATATGTATGAAATGCGCAAAAATCAGATACAAGGTCTTTCGAGAGAATACATGTCACTGAATTATATCCGCATTTTGATCGAGACCCATATAAAAGCAATTAAGGATGAACGTCTTCCGATTGTCATAGAAGAAGCCAGATCCATTTTTGAAAGTGTGACACGTGGACGTTATATCAATGTGATATATGACGATGATGGTATAAAAGTCCGTCACAGCAATGGACAGCTGTTTCATCCGCTGGAGCTGTCACAGTCTACAAAGGAAATGCTATATATCAGCTTGAGATTAAGTCTGATCAAAGCGTTAAAAGGATATTATCAGCTGCCGCTAATTATAGATGATGCTTTTGTACACTTTGACAGGGAACGCAAGAAGATCATCATGGAATATCTTAGGAACGAGGTAACGGATCAAGTACTGTACTTTACATGTAATCTTGATAGTTCAATACCTTCTGCACAAACTATAAAATTAAAAGAAAAAGTGAAATGAGGTGGCTCTGATTAATAATATTTCAAAGCTTAAACCAGGTGACAGTGTAGAAAATTTCTACTTGATAAAAAGGAGCCAGCAGGGAGTAACTACACAGGGCAAGCCATATATGACTTTATTCCTTCAGGATCGGACAGGGGAGATTGAGGCGAAGTTATGGACAGTCTCAAAAGAGGATATGGAAGTACTTAAGCCCGAGACTCTTATTAAAGTTAAAGGCGATGTCATCGATTACCGTGGTAAAAAGCAGATGAAAATATCTACTTTCAGGACGGCTAATGAGAATGATGGTCTGAATCCGAAGGATTTTGTTGAAAAAGCACCTATTGATGAAGATACATTGTACGAAAGTGTCATGGATTATGTGATAAAGATTGAAAATGGGAGTCTGCAGCGGATTGTCCGTCAGATCCTGAACAAGTATGGGAAGGAATTTCTGACGTATCCCGCAGCTATGACGAATCATCATGATTTTGTGTCGGGACTTGCATATCATGTCCATTACATGCTTAGAACGGCTGAAGCACTTTGTGACATCTATCCATCACTGAACCGGAGTTTGTTGTACAGCGCCATTATTCTGCATGATATTGGCAAGGTGAAGGAGCTTACAGGACCTGTCGGCACAACTTATACAGTAGAAGGAAATCTTATCGGACATATTGTGATTGCAAATGACGAAATTACTCGTGTGGCTGATGAGTTGAATATCGAAGGTGAGGAAGTAATGCTTCTGAAACACCTGATACTAAGCCATCACGGTAAACTCGAGTTTGGTTCACCGAAACAGCCGATGATCAAAGAGGCGGAGATACTGCACTTTATCGATAATATAGATGCACGTATGATGATGATGGATAAGCATACGAATCAGGCAGACAAGGGTAAGTTTACAGAGCGTATATTCCCCCTTGAAAATCGATCGTTCTATCGTCCCGAAAAATTTGAATGATATAAAAAAAGCTTCCGCAAATTTGCGGAAGCTTTTTTTATTCTGCATCTTCTTCAGTTGATTTTTCCTCTTTGGATTTCTTTTCACCTTCAGCAGGTTGTTCTTGAGCAGATTGCTCAGGTGCCTTCTTTGATTCAGGGTTTAAGTAAGTATCTTCAATGAATGTTTTGATTTCTTCATTTTCGAAATCAGCATTATATTCTTCCAGCACTTCTTTATAGTATTCAAGGACTTTATCCTGGTTTTCCTGGATTTTCTTGCTTACCATTTGTTTTTTGATTTGTGGAAGTTCCTCATCAATCTTCTCTTCCTTATGTCGTTTGATGATATGATATCCAAATTCAGATTTGACAACATCGGACACTTCACCTTTTTCCAGTTCAAACAGCGCTTTGTCGAAACCTTCGACCATCTGTCCTTTTTGTACATAGCCAAGTGAGCCGTTATTTTGTGCACTGCCCGTATCATGTGATTCTTTTTTGGCAAGCTCTCCAAAATCAGCGCCTTCTTCAAGCTGCTTTTTGATGTCCTCTGCTTTTTTCTTTGCCTCTTCGTCAGTCAGATCACTTTGTGGGGCCTGGCCTTGAGGTGCACTCTTTTCTGCTTCTTCATCCTTTACAGCAATCAGGATATGTGAGGCTTCCCTTGTATTTTTCTTTGCTTTTTCGTCAGTGACTGCGAATTTCTCTTCGAAGAACTTGTCATGATAAGCATTCGTGATGCGCTGTTGTTTATATTTTTCAACAGTCATTCCAGGTTGTTGCTGCTGTAGAGCCATGGCAAATTGTTCTTCTCCGCCCATCTGTTCAATTTCACTATCTATCTGGGACTCGATCTTTTCAGTGTCCACTGAATCACTGTATTTATCTTTTAAGATATTATCGAGAGTAAGTTGGAAAGTCTGGTTTGCCACAGTGCTTGTTCCCATCTGATTTAGGATGTCATCTGTTGTGACTTCGCCTGCATCACTTGTTGAAAGTACATTGCCAAACTCAGTTTCACCATTTTCTTTTTCATCGTTTCCGTTTCCATTGTCGTCTGAGCAGCCTGCCAGGCCAATCAGTCCAAGACCAATGACGATCGGAGCTAATTTTTTTTTCATTACACAAGTCTCCTTTGGTTTTGACTACAACTGCTAATATATCACAAGAAAGCAGCGGGGTACAAAGATTTATACCCCGCTGCCGCGTATATTTATTTAAGTTTGAATTTAAAATTATCCTGGATTTTCCCTACTGAATCCTGGATGTCTTCACCACGATTTTGCAGATTTTCTACGTCCTTTTGTATTCGCTGAATATTAGGAGAAATATCTGCCTGGTAATTGCTGATCATGGTTTTGATTTCATCTCCCAGAGTTTTAAAAACCTCCTGGGATTCATGCTTTGTTTTTAAGAATGAAGACTTTACTTCATTCGCTTCTATTTTCAACTGATCCATCTGGGTCTTCATACTTCCTGAACCGGACTTCAGGGAGGCCTGAAGCTCACTTCCTGATTTTGGAGCATTGAGCATTGCAATCAGAGTACCGCCGGTTACACCGACGAGAAAGCCAATGCCTGCATTTTTAAGTTTCATTATATAGGTCACGTCCTTTTTGCCATTTAACTCTCTTTACCCAAACCGGTAAAGTGTTATACATTCAGCCGATTTTTTATGGCATCTTCTATTTCCTTTTTCTGTTTATCATCCCGCTCATTAGGGTCCTGTTTCCAGTTGTAACTGAATCCGTCATATTCACTTTCATATCTCGGGATAAGATGGAAGTGAATGTGAAAGACGGTCTGCGAAGCATACTCACCATTATTCTGGACGATATTCAAGCCGGCAGGATTGAAGGCTTCTTTGATTGCATTGGAAACTTTTGTAATTACTTTCATAATGTGCGCGCCGGTTTCTTCATCCAGCTCATAAATATTTTCAACCGGTTTTCTTGGTATGACGAGGGTATGCCCTTTGGACAAGGGGAAAGCGTCAGTAAATGCAATGCACACATCGTCTTCATATACGATATTTGAAGGGATTTCACGATCAGCTATTTTCTCGAAGATTGTTTTACTCATTCATTGTACCTCCATTGTTCAGTTGTGATATATTAATTTTAATACAAGTATACAAATAAATGATCATAAATAAAAGGAAGTCGGTTATGGTACTGAAAATAGAGCATTTAACAGGAGGGTACTCTAAGACTCCTGTCATATATGACATATCCTTAAACATAGACAAAGGGGAAATTGTCGGACTTATCGGCCTGAATGGTGCGGGAAAGAGTACGACCATCAAACATATACTCGGTCTTCTGCGACCGCATTCAGGAGAGATACGTGTAGACGGAATTACCATCGGTGAGGATGCGGAAGGTTACAGGAGGCATTTGGCATATATACCTGAGACGCCTGTTTTATATGAAGAGTTAACGCTGAAAGAACATATTCAGATGACAGCTATGGCTTACGGAATAGACGAATCAGCAGCATTGGAACGGGCTGGAAAACTGCTTGAAATTTTCAGGCTGGATACGAAAATTAATATGTTCCCGACTCATTTTTCAAAAGGGATGAAACAGAAAGTGATGCTGGTCTGTGCATTTTTAGCAAGACCGGATCTGTATATCATTGATGAACCATTTTTAGGTTTGGATCCGCTCGGGATAGAATCTTTAATCGAGCTGATGGTAGAAGAGAGGAATGCAGGTCGTTCTATTTTGATGAGTACACATATTCTGGCAACAGCAGAGAAATACTGTGACCGTTTCGCCATCATTGACAGTGGGAAAATGATTGCAGAAGGCAGTCTGGATGAATTGAGAGAGTCATTAAAAATGAAGGATGCCTCCCTCGATGAGGTCTACCTTAGGATTACAGGAGGCGGCATGGACCATGCCTGATACTCTTTTTAAGCCGAGGATGAATGCAGATATCAAGCGCCGCAGCTATTACAGCAAATTCATATTTAACAGCCATTTCCTGATCTTCCTTACAATTGCCGGTGGTGTATTCCTATATTCACTGCTTGGTGTACTGCAGACTTTGGAGCCGTCAATCTGGCTGGATATGACTGCTGCTCTGTTCATGGGAATACTTTTATTACCAGGATACCGGTCACTTCTGGTATCTGCGGATGGAATTTTCCTGCTGCCATATGAAAAACGGATGACCCTCTATTTTAAAGATTCAGATCGTTATTCGATGATGATCAATATGGCTAAAGTCATAGCAGGTGCTGTGGTTGCCCTGCTGGTTTTGACGGTTGGCCACGGCCCGGTGGTAATTTCATTCTTCTTCCTGCTGTCCTTCATACATTATGTCGCCAATTTTCATATTAGGAAGCGTGCCATAAATACCGAGATTTCAGGAATCACAGTATCTGTTCTTCTTTTTATCATGAATGTAATCAGTCTGATGCTTGTGCTGCAGCATCCTGCATGGCTGGTACTTTCACTTATACTTTTGTATACAGTGAATAGGTATGTAAGAAGACAGGAGGGCAGTTATCTCGATTGGGATGCCTATATAGAGCATGAGGAAGTACAGCTCAATCGTTATTACAGGAACGTTTCAATGTTTACCAATGTCAGCCATATTGAAAAACAGTTCAAAAGACGGAAATATTTGGATCCTTTACTATGGAAACCTAAAAGCGCATCGTTCAATAAAGAAAAAATGTATGAATTCCTATTCTACAGGACATTTGCAAGAGATCATGATCTGCCGATGATTGTACTCAGGCTTATCATATTATTTGGTGTGGTGATGGTGTGGATGGGTAATCTATACTTATCGGTTGTCATTGGATTGTTCGGAATCTATGTCATCGTTCTCCAGATGTCTCAGATATATTCCGCCCAGGCTTATCTGCTGTGGCCGAAAGTATGGCCGGTCGACAGAGTATTCATACAAAAGAGTTATGTCATATATTCTCATAAACTTGTTTTTGTGATTTCTCTCTTATTCGGCATCATATTTGTTACCATCCATCCAAGTGTGATGTATATTGCACTGCTTTTCCCTCTTTGGGGCTATTTCACGAACCGGATATTCAGCAGAACCGTATATAAAAAAGAACAAGAATTAAGCGACTGATATATCAGTCGCTTAAAATTCGTCTTCTGGAATATCATGGCCTTCCTCATTGTCCTTCAACGGAAGGAAGAATCTTGCGGATATGGACTGGTGGAATAAAGACTCGGCTGTCCGGAATTTCTTCAAGGCTTCGCTGCTGAGATATGCTTTATAATTGTCTGTGTTTTTAAAATCGCTGTAAGTCGAGCCTTGTGGCCACTGGATCATGATGACAAAGGAATCATCGTTGATTGCCTCACCAATCCGGTAGGACATTACACCGTTGGTATTTGTAAGTGCCCCCTCCAAATCGGCGATATGCCCATGCATCGTGCTTTTTTTATTGTCAGGGATAGGGATGAAGTGTACTGAAGTGGCATTTTCATCACTGAGGTCACCTTTTGAATGATTGATGTTATACGTGTGCTTGGAATTGAAGAATGATTCTTCCTTGTCATCTTCATAGTAAACAATTGCGTCCTGTCCCATTGCACCAATATGGATTTCCGGATGCTCCTGTTTTACGCCTCTTAGATACCTCAGTGTTCCTGTTGTTAAATGTAATTGCATTATGTTCACCTCTTAAATAGTCTTAATACCTGTATACCTTAATTTATCTGACGATAAACGCAATCTAAATAAATCGATTTTTTGACATTATGGATGTAATTAATAATAATTATCAACAGTATGTTAAAATATTGAGTGATATATAGAATATTGGAGGAAAATACATTGTTCAATGATACTATCATCAAAGCTGCAAGAGGAGAAAAGACAGATTATACCCCTGTCTGGTTTATGAGACAGGTCGGTCGCAGTCAGCCCGAATATAATAAAGTCAAAGAAAAGTATTCGCTCATGGAAATTACGCATCAGCCTGAGCTTACTGCGTATCTGACAGCAACTCCTGTGGAGAACTATAATGTGGATGCTGCAGTACTGTATAAGGATATCGTTTCACCACTTGCACCCATCGGAATAGACGTGGAGATAAAGGCGGGAGTAGGGCCTGTAATCCATAATCCGATCCGTCATATCAGCGATGTGGAAAAACTTGGTGAACTTGATCCGTATAAAGATCTTGATTATGTCTATAAAACAATAGAAATACTGACCAAGGAAAAATTGAACGTACCATTGATCGGATTCTGCGGAGCACCGTTTACAGTAGCCAGCTATATGATCGAAGGCGGTCCTACAAAGAATTACCACAAGACTAAAACGATGATGTATAATCAGCCGGAAACATGGTTCAGACTAATGGAAAAGCTGACTGATATGAGCATACGTTATTTAAAAGCACAGGTTGAATCAGGAGCAAGTCTCATTCAAATATTTGATTCCTGGGGTGGTGCGCTAAACAAAGCTGATTACGCACATTACCTTGCACCGTATATGAATCAGATCATTGACAGTATCAGGGCAATGGAAGTCCCTGTCATCGTTTTTGGAATAGGTGCATCCCATCTTATCCCTGAGTGGAATAAACTGAATATGGATGTCATGGGTCTGGACTGGAGAACATCCATAGAGGAAGCACGTGGAATGGGCGTCGAAAAGGCGCTCCAGGGGAATCTGGATCCGGCACTATTACTCGCTGACTGGGAAGTCATCGAACAAAGGGCAAAACAAATACTTGACCAGGGGAACAATGAAGGACATATCTTTAATCTGGGGCACGGTGTTTTCCCTGAAGTAAAACCGGAAACATTGAAAAAACTGACTACACTTGTACATGAATACAGCAAAGGAAAGTGATTTTGAATGACAGTGAAAAAAGGATTATTAGTGATGGCGTATGGTACGCCTTACAAAGAAGAAGACATCGAGCCGTATTATACCCATATCAGGCATGGCAGAAAACCTTCTGAAGAAGCGCTTCAGGATTTGAAAGACCGCTATGAGGCGATTGGCGGCATTTCACCGCTTGCAGACACTACTAAAAGACAGGCTGAAACGCTCGTTAATAAAATGAATGCGATACAGAATGATGTGGAATATGAACTTTTCATCGGTCTTAAACATATTGATCCATTCATTGAAGATGCTGTAGAATCCATGAGTAATCACGGGATTAAAGAAGCGGTTTCCATCGTGCTTGCACCACATTACTCTGAATTTTCAGTGGGATCCTATAACAAAAGGGCAAAAGCTGAGGGTGAAAAATACGGGATTGATATAAAATCCGTTGATTCATTTTATCAGCAGCAGCCATTCATTGATTTCTGGACTGAGGCAGTGAAATCATCATTAGATGAAATTCCAGAGTCGGAACTTTCAAAGACAGCCACGATTGTTAGTGCACACAGCCTCCCGGAAAAGATTAAAGAGCATAATGATCCATATCCTGGTCAGCTCGAAGAAACAGCAGCACTGATCAAAAAGAATGCTGGTTTGGAAAATGTCCATGTTGGGTGGCAGTCTGAAGGCAATACACCGGACCCTTGGCTTGGACCGGACGTACAGGACTTGACCAAGTCACTCCATGACGAACATGGCTACAAACATTTCATCTATTTACCTGTCGGCTTTGTATGTGAACACCTGGAAGTTCTTTATGATAATGACTATGAATGCAAAGTGGTTTGTGATGAAGCAGGGGCAGGATACCATAGGCCGCCAATGCCGAATACGGATGATCGCTTTATCCAGGCGATGATTAACGAAATTAACAAACTGTAGTAAAGAAGGCTGATTATAGTGAAGAAAGTTGCCGTCATCGGAGCGGGGATTACTGGACTCTCAGCAGCATATTATTTATCCAAACATGAAGACATAGAAATCGATCTTTTTGAAAAAGACGATCGGGCAGGCGGAAAAATAAGAACGCATAGAAACGATGGATATACCATTGAACTCGGTCCCGAATCATATTTGGCAAGAAAGACGATAATGACTGAGCTTGCTGAAGAAATTGGGATGGGTGATGATCTGGTAAGAAACTCGACCGGGCAATCATACATCTACTCGAACAATAAATTATCTGCGCTCCCAAAAGGTGCTGTACTTGGAGTGCCGACCGAACTCGGGCCATTCCTTACAACTGATCTCGTATCAGCGGGCGGTAAATTGACAGCAGGTCTGGATCTGCTGAAAAAACCGGCACCCCTGTATACGGATGTGTCAGTAGGACAGTTCTTTAGAAGGAGACTTGGTGATGATGTGCTTGAAAACATGATCGAGCCCCTCCTCTCAGGTATATATGCGACCAATATTGATGAATTGAGTCTGATGTCCACATTCCCTTATTTCAAAGAACGGGAAGAAACGTATGGCAGCCTTATTAAAGGGACAATTGCAGAAAAAGCAAAACAGCCAAGCAAATCCAAAGGTAAAAAACAGGGACAGTTTCTTCAATTTAAAAATGGTCTGCAGTCCTTCATCGACAGGCTTTTGAAGGTGAATATTGAAAAGGGTGTCAATATCCAGTTCAGCAAAGATGTTGATTCCATTAATAAAAAAGATGACCACTACATGATAGAAGTGGATGGAAAAACGAAAGCATACGATAATATCATCATAACAACACCTCATTTCCAGTACAAAAGATGGTTCGATGATCTGCCGCTGGAATACTTTAAACATATGGGAGCAACAAGTGTAGCTACTGTTGTCATGGCATTTGACGAAGAGCAGGTCAAGAATGATATAGATGGTACCGGCTTTGTAGTATCCCGTAGTATGGACACTTCTATTACTGCATGTACGTGGACGAATAAGAAGTGGAAGCATTCGACACCGGCCGGAAAAGCTCTTTTAAGGGCATATGTCGGCCGGCCTGGTGATTTTATCGTTGAAGAGAAGAATGATGAAGAAATTGTACGACTTGCGAGGAAAGACCTGGATAAAATCATGGACTTGGAAGGCGAACCTGAATTCACTATTGTGACCAAGTTAAAGCACTCCATGCCACAATATAAAGTTGGCCATAAATCCAGGGTGGATGCAGTACAGAAATATATGGCAAAGCACTACCCGGGTATCCTGCTTACAGGTGCATCGCATTATGGCGTTGGCCTGCCGGATTGTGTCAGTCAGGCAAAAGAAGCAGCTTCAAGTATAATTAAATAGGATGGAAAGTCATGGCCGGAATGTTATTATAATAATATCCGGTCATTTTTTTGAGGAGGAATAAACAGTGAAGTTTATATCGAATAATAACATTACAGATCCAATGATTAACCTGGCAATGGAGGAGTATGTGCTCCGTGAAATTCCTACTGATGATTCCTATTTTCTTTTTTATGTGAACCAGCCATCGATCATCATTGGAAAAAACCAGAACACTATAGAAGAAATCAATGAACCATACATTAAGGAGCATGGAATTAAAGTGGTCAGGCGTGTATCCGGGGGCGGAGCGGTATATCATGACGAGGGTAACTTGAACTTCAGTTTTATTACAGAAGATGATGGGAACAGCTTCCACAACTTCAGCAAGTTCACACAACCGATTGTAGATGCATTGAATGACATGGGGATACCAGCAGAGCTTTCAGGCAGAAATGATCTTGAAATCAATGGCAAGAAAGTGTCGGGAAACGCCATGTTCAGTCAGAGGGGAAGAATGTTTTCTCATGGGACATTAATGCTCGACAGTGATATTTCAGAGGTTCAGAATGCGCTTAAAGTTAACCCGAAAAAGATTGAATCCAAAGGAGTCAAATCAGTAAGAGGGCGTGTCGGAAATATAAACGATTTTCTTGAAGATAACATTGATATAGAAGAATTCAAACTTAAAATTTTGAAATATATATTTGATGGTGAAGAAAATATCGAAGAGTACGTGCTGACAGATGAAGATTGGGAAAAAATTAATAAACTCTCAGAAGAAAAATATCAGACATGGGATTGGAATTACGGTAAAAATCCTAAGTACAACTTTAATGTCTCCCACAAATTCCCGGCAGGATTGCTTGATGTCAGACTGGATGTTAAAAAAGGGCGGATAGTGAATGCTAAAATATTCGGTGATTTCTTCGGTGTAGGAGAAATTGATATAATCGAAGACAAGCTGATCGGGGTGGAGCATAACAGAGAAGCGATTGAAGAAGCACTAAAAGATGTTGATATATCTCATTATCTTGGACGTATTACGAGAGAGGAATTACTGGGGCTTATCGCCTAATATAAATAAGCTGACTTTACCTTATGTACAATGTACAAGGAAAGTCAGCTTTTTTTATCGTTATGCATTGTCTTCTGTATCTTCATCAGTCAATTCCTTTAATGATTTTGTGTATTTCATGAACTTTTCCTCATCTTTTTCCAAGAGCGCTTCCTCAATCTTCTCATTGTATAATTTACGATTGTATTCATCCATCGCTTCTTGTAACAGGAGTTCAGCAGAGAGGTCGTTGATTGTGTTGATGAAGACTCGCAACTGGTTAACTGGGTATACTTGTTTGTTCATCCCTAAATCCCCCTTCATCTAAATGGTTGTTACAAATTATATAACACGTTTCGGGCGAGGTCAAACAAAGTTTTGAATATTTAGACTATTTATTATTGTAATATTACAATAATAGGTGTTTTATTAACAATTAATTAATTATTAAATATTGTTGTTAACAAAATAGTTAACATGTGATATGATGTATTTAGAATATTTAAACAGGGGGATTTTTATGAATCGACTCCAGTATCAAATACATGAAGAGACAATGTATATAATTGCAGTTAATAATAATGGAAATATAGAAAGCAGGATCGGAGAACTGTATGGTGACAGCCTGGAATGCAGACTGGGACCGAATAAGGTAATAGAAAGGAATTGCAGAAACCATTCACAGAACTATCTTGCGAGGAAAGACTTGAGTAAATCATTGACCGGCATCTCCAGTAAAATCCCGGTAATCGTGGATCTATTTGGAGCTTATATATATTTTTGTACACATTCTGACAGAGTGCATGAAAATAACTGGTTCAACATCAAACATGTACAATCCTACTGGGATAATAACGGGATGACCCGCATACAGTTCTCCAATAATGAGGAGGTGGAAGTGGATATTTCATATGCTTCATTTAATAACCAATATTTGAATGCACTTAAATTACATTACAGGTTCAATCAACAGAAAGAAAAATACCAGAAGAAAGAGATGGGGATGCATTTTCAATATTCTTCTTTAGGAAGAGGCGAGTCTGCACAAATTAATGAAACTATCTATCATTCATATATAAATTATATAAACGGGCTGCAGGCCAGAGGCAGGGTGTAAATTTAACATAAAACATCTCTTTAAAAGCTTGAAAAATTCTGTGGGAATAGATATAATTGTAAATGTTCGATTGAAAAAATAACATTGTTCCACAGTAGCTCAGTGGTAGAGCTATCGGCTGTTAACCGATCGGTCGTAGGTTCGAATCCTACCTGTGGAGCCATGGAGATGTACTCAAGTGGCTGAAGAGGCGCCCCTGCTAAGGGTGTAGGTCGGTTTTGCCGGCGCGAGGGTTCAAATCCCTCCATCTCCGTTATATACCCCGTAACCCCAGTGGTTATGGGGTTTTTATTTTGTGTGACCCGGCAATGATCCCTTAATGACCACCGAGTTATCATTCATAGCTCTGAAATAGCATCTTTTTCTGTGCTTGGATAGAGGTGACCGTATACTCTTTCAATAGTAATGGATGAGGAAGTGCCCCAGGCGCTTTGCAAGTGTTTCTCGGTCCATTCTTAACCGGTTGATGCAATCAGAAGCATGAGAATGTCTGAACTCGTGAATCTTTATCCTTTTCAAATCCGTTTCCTTAACAGCGCGTTGTATCTTTTGGCAACAGTAGTTTCACCAATCGACTGATAGAATGATCCAAATACAACATAGTCCTCTTTATATGGATAATTCTCTTTGTTCCATTCTTTATAAGCAGTCAAATCATCAATTACATGGTTAGGGATATAAACTTTACGCTTAGACATCTTTGTTTTTGGCTTATGCACCTGTCCGTTGTAGTTCGTTTTATCTATGTTGATATAACCTTCCTCAAAATGAAGATCCCTCCAGGTGAGCGCTCTTTGTTCCCCCTTGACGTATGCCGCTGAAAAATAATAATCTGAAATAGGAATTATAAAGACTATCTTCCAGAGTTTCATAAAATCTTTCGAACCCTGATAAGGTCCAATAATCCCATGAAGTTTCTTCATCGTTTTCGATGTTGCCGGCTAGAGAAGTAGCATTTGCTTTTACATTGTAAAATTTGATGCCATGAGAAAGTATACTGCTTAATGCTGTATGAATGTCTTGTATATATCCTTTAGACAGAGTATTCCTTTTAAAATACCTTGTGCTTCATGTGTTCATGGAAATTGAGGATATCTTTTGTTGTCATAATATGCACATTCATTCTTTTGAATTACGGATTCAAATGATTGTTAATATAGTTTTTCATTGTTTTAACACTAGATGGCTTTCTGCGATCACTATACCACTCCATATAATATGTAGAGAGTTGTGTGAAGGTGATATAATCTGTCGATTCTCCTTCATATAATTGTGTGAAGAAATCGTCTTCATATTTCTTTGCTTGTCGTCTTTGCCTAAATCCTCATTTCGTTTTATATCGACGCTCTCCAAACTTATCAATATAGGATAACTTTACATACCATGTTGATCGTTTCTCATATTTATAAATTGGCATCGTATCCCTCCTTAACTGTATGTTGTAGTTCTCGATTTTTCTAAAAGTAATTCAATGCGCTGCAGTGTCATATCAAATGGAACGTTGAAGTAATTTACAATGTCTTGCACTGCGTACAAATCATGCTTGATGATCAGTTTTTCAGGTATCATAAGCAATAAGGCAAACTGAGCTGCTTGTACTTGCTGTTTCATGAGGGCATATCAACCTGATTGGTGCTATGCAAGAATAAATGACCCGCTTCATGACAGAAGTTATGCCACATCTCGAAAGGCTTATCTATTTTGATACCAATCACATCGGCTCCTTTTCTTTTAATGTAGAAATTAGATTGTTTATTATATAAAACATATAATAGTAATTTATTAATTTTAGAGAACATTAGCGATTACGCCATAACCCCTGCTGCATATCTGTATATCAACAAAGTTAATGGAATAACATACGGGAATGATTACAGTGATGAAGAGAAAGTGAATAGAGAAACACGAAATATTAAAAACCAAGGCAACAAAGTAATAGAACAATTGCAAGGAGTATTAAAAAGTAATATAGAATAAATTATCACTAACACCTCATTGCAGGTGTCTTTTTTACTTTAAATGCAAAATGCATTAAAAGTAAATCATCTAAATATCTCCCCCGCGAGATATTTTAAGCCACTCTCTATCCTAGTTAGAGGGGTGGCTTTTTTTCGTAACACACATAAAGAAACTTAGGCGATTTTCATCTTCTGAACTCATCCCGGGAAAGATACAAAAAAGAGGGTGCTAAGCCCTCTACTTATTTTCCCGCGGCTTCAAGTCTAACTCTTCTACAGGAATTATTACATCGGACGTTGAGCCCACATTATTCAGAGTGAATTCCCTGCTACGGTAATTTTTATTATACTTCTTATAAATAGCTTCTTTGATTATCCTATTTGATTCTTCAATCGTCATGGTTTCACTTTCATCCATGTCAGGATATGGCACTTTAACATCGAAAGGGAACTTGCCATCATTAACCACTGTATCGAACGGGCGCATTGGATCTCTTTCATCAAATGCAGGATCATATACAAATCCAGAAACAGTAGAACCAACAACCAATTTTCCTCGTCTTAATAAATATGATTCATGTAATCCTTCCCAAACTTTTTTAATCGGGAATACCACCAATTCCGAAACGATTGCGCTAAGAACAAAAATAAAAATTGGATAAATCCAGAATCCAATACGACTCAATATATCGACCATAAACTTCCTCCTTCTTTTATTCAATTATAAACAATTAATTTGAAATGCGTTTTTAGAGGGGCTTATATAACACATTACAAAAAGAACGTACGTTCGTCATAATCATCTGTAAGAGGAGTGATTATCATGAGAACATATGAAGGACTAGTCTATCGAGAAATGGATCCATCAGAATTGGGCTCCAACATTCCCCAGGCAGAGACATGATTAAGTGGATGCCGTTTGCTACGATGCCGGAACAGTATGAGCGTGTGGCTGAAATGATAGAGGACCAGGCGAAGTGTCCTGCACCCACACATGATAATGAAACGCTTGTCAGGCTAGAGGAAGAACTGCACTGTTCAATAGGAAAGACTGTCGTACTAGGCTACTGGAATGACGGCTATGAGGTGCAGATGGAGTGTCGCATTGAGTACATAGTAGATAGGGCAGGCATGGTGGTCGTGAGAAAAGGTAAAGAAGTCGTGCATGTCGAGTTTAAACACATTTATGAAGTAGTTTAAACCGCCTTAACATGGTATAATAAAAGTACTATGTTATGCCCAATATAGTAATTCTCTATCAGTTATGTCGTGTGGAAAAACGGCATAAGAAAAGCCCCTAAAAAGGGGCTGTTTTTATTTAAGTTATTCTAAGTTATCGACAGCATATTGTGCTTCTTCTGGAGTGAATTCTTCAAATATTAGCTGATCGTATATTGCATTATGTGACATATTCATCATTTCTTGATAGTTTTGAGCTGTCTTCAGCGCGTTATCATTCCAATCATATTCGATGTTGTCATAAGCATATTGTGCAGCTTCCTCAGGAAAGTTATCTGCAACTTCTGAAGTAAGTTGGTTATATATACCTTGCCTGGACATATTAAGGATATCGGCATAATTTTCAGCACTCTTCAGAGCCGCTTTCCACTCACTAGGGACATCTTCGTCAGAGGTGTCCAATGCCTTATCTTCTTTTGATAAAATTTTTATTTTTTCATCTGTGAAAGGTTTTACATCCTCAGTTTGTTCATAATCCACCAAAATCATTTTACCGTCTTCATTCGGAGACCCATATAAAGTATATACTGCACCTTTTTCAATCGGGTTACTAGACATATCATAGATAACTGCAGGAAGATTACCGGCAGCGACTACGATGTTGTTACCAATTTCTTCATCAGTCGCTTCCACAACAGCAAGCACTTGAGCATTAGAAATCTTGATCTTACTATGCTTCTCATATCCGTTACTATTAAGTTGTTTTAAATCAGCTTCATTATATTCGCTTAAATCTAATTCATCATCTTTTTCCTGATCTCTTTTCTCGGCCTGCTTCCCTATATCAGTCTTAATAGGTGTCCCGTTACTCTCATTACTTGAAGCAATTTTAGAAGATTGATTATTACTACTTGGCACAGAGAATATAAATCCAAGTAATAAGAACATACATAAAACTAAGGATAGGCCGGATGAAATCCAGAACTTACTTGATTTCTTTTTTCTTAACGTAAATACTAATGCAGTAACAATTAACGTTAAAGTGGCAAAAATCGAAAGAATCCAAAGTAAAAATAAAATGATTGTCATAACGCTTCTCTCCTAATATTTGTTAATTTTATTATATCTTAACTTACTAAAAATAAATAGCTTATTTTCTCTCATTCGTGACTTTTCAATAATTTTTAGTCTGTTTTAATCTGTTGATGAAATACCTAAAACATTGTAATAACGCATAGTCTGACGTTATCTGTTTTTAATCAAACGGACTCCATCTTC
>CAYTIR010000040.1:5417-20750 GCA_964437955.1 uncultured Staphylococcaceae bacterium | reverse complement strand
CAAGAGCCGGTGGAGGGAACATACCCTATGAAGCCCAGCAACCTCTTTTCTAAAAAGAAAGGTGCTAAAGGATGCAGAAGTTATTCTGATCGATAAGGGGAAGAGCGAAGCCTTTTCCTGTCTTATGGAAAAGGCTTTATTATTGTTATTAAGAGATAGCTAATAACTAATCAAAGGAGTTTTATAAATGGCGGAGCGCAGGCTTTTCACTTCCGAATCTGTAACGGAGGGCCATCCCGATAAAATAGCAGACCAGATCTCTGATGCGATTTTGGATGAATTGTTAAAAGAAGATGAATATGCCAGGGTCGCCTGTGAAACGGTTGTCAACACAGGCATGGCAATGATTGTAGGGGAAATCAGTACAAAGACTTATGTTGATATTCCTAAAATAGTAAGAGAGACAGTCAAAGGTATCGGCTATATTGATGCTAAATTTGGTTATGACTATAAAACCATGTCAGTGCTGACAGGTATTGATGAGCAGTCACAGGATATTGCCCAGGGGGTCAATGATGCTGTGGAAACGAGAGAGAGCGAGGAAGTCTCAACCGGTGCTGGAGATCAGGGGCTGATGTTCGGTTATGCATGTAATGAAACCGAGGAACTAATGCCGTTGCCGATATCTCTTGCCCACAAACTGTCCAGAAGACTGACAGAAGTCAGGAAAGAAAATATATTGGATTACTTGAGACCGGATGGCAAAACACAGGTTACAGTGGAGTATGATGAAGAAGACAAAGTGAAGCGGGTGGATACGATCGTCATTTCCACACAACACCATGAAGATACTCCGGCAGAGCGAATATATGATGATATCCGTAACCATGTAATCGGAGCTGTTGTTCCGGCTGACCTGTTGGATGAGGAAACAAAGTATATCATCAATCCTACAGGACGTTTTGTCATAGGTGGACCACAGGGTGATGCAGGATTGACTGGAAGAAAAATCATTGTTGATACTTATGGTGGTTATGCGCGACATGGCGGCGGTGCATTCAGTGGTAAAGATCCAACAAAAGTGGATCGTTCGGCGGCATATGCTGCAAGATATATCGCCAAAAATATTGTTGCAGCAAAATTGGCTGATAAATGTGAAATTCAGCTTGCATATGCAATCGGCGTGAGTCAGCCGGTGTCCATCTCAGTTGATACATTTGGAACATCAAATTACTCGGAGGCAGACATTACAGCTGCCATCCGTAAAATCTTCACATTGTCACCGGATGGCATCATCGAGATGCTCAATTTGAGAAGACCAATTTATAAAAACACTGCAAGTTATGGTCATTTCGGTAGAAATGATCAGGAATTCCCTTGGGAAGCGTTGGACAAAGTGGATTATTTGCAGTCTGAACTGGAAAAAGAGACAGTGAATTAAAAAAAGACCCCGGAAAAATTTCCGGGGTCTTAAACTTTCAGGTAGAATCATATTACTCTTCGGAAGACTCTTCTTCCGTATCTTCTCCGGAATCCTCAGTCGTCTCTTCATCCATATTCGAATCTTCTTCTGATGATGTACCTTCCTCAGTGGATTCTTCTTCTGAAGAACCGCCGCCGCATGCACCTAAAACGAGTACTGAAGCCATTCCGCCTGCCAAGAGATACTTTCTAAGTTCCATAGTAATAATCCTCCTAGTTTTTGTTTTAACGCTGATCTGCTAGCTACATGTATGCAGTGCCAGGAAAAAATTTGCCTGCCAATTCTCTCTATGTATTTGACAGGTCAATTCGTTTGTACCCGGGTAGTTTAGGTCAAAACATATAAAATGAAGGATTAAATAAGTAAATAAAATAACCTGGAAATCTTTACATAAATGACATAATTAAGGTTGCATTCTTATCCATTTTTGTCTAATTTTCCAGAGCTGGTTAATCAGTTCATTATCGAATGGGTATTTTTCTTCATCGTAATTTTCAGAGCCGCTCTGTTTGGGATAGACGCTGAAACTATCCACCATTATAGTATTCAAATGACGTTCCAGCTGGGTTCTGCTGGTTATATAAGGAAACTCATCATATAACGAGAGTGCTTCGAATATATATTCATCCTGCTGCGGATTTTCAGGAAGTACGATGGAGGCAGGATCGAAATTGGATAAAACTTCATTTATTATCGGCGGGAAATACTTATACTTTATAAAAAATTGCATGTTTACCTCACTTATATATTAATAATTTTGTTATAATGGACAAAGCCTTATCGAAGGCATGACATCATTATTTGGAAGGAATTGAAAACTCAATTATGAATACTGAAATTTTCACAAATCCGATATTTATCGCGATTGCTGCAGTTTTACTGATTGTCGCGGTGGCTTTTCTGGTTTACTTTTTCAAGAACAGAAATAAAGTCAATGCACTTAATGAAGAGTATATCAAGGAGAAGCAGGGATTGGTAGAGAAATATGAATCCAATCAGGAAGAAGAACGACTCAGTCACAAAAAAGAGGTTTCAACTTTAAATGAGAAATATCATAACGATACAACTTTACTGAATAATAAACTCTCCAGTCTCCGTCAGTTTACGGTGGATAAGGGAGAATATCTTACAGATTTGTCCCTCATCCAGCTTAAAGAACGTCTTGTCAGGAATGAAAAAATCAGGGAAACGGATATGTATATTCTTTCGAATGTATATCTTCCGTCCAGGAACTTTACAAACACACGTAAAATCGATCATCTTGTGCTGACTAGAACTGGCATTTACATGATTGACTCCAAATACTGGGGTGGACATATTCTTCATGGAGTGAATGAGGAGAACTTTGAAGATCTGCCTTATGTTGAATCTTTCTTTGATCTTTTGGATCTGGATAAAACGAAGGAACAGACACTGATATTTGAGAAAGCAGACAACCAGAATGTTTCAGTGAATCATTACAATCATACAATTGAAGAAACAAAACTCTCTGCTGAAAAACTGAAAAACATACTGAAACTTCAGTATGATGTTGTCCCGATGTTATATTTCAACCCGATTGATAATGGAAACTATTCCATCACCAACTATTCGTCGGACCCGTCCATCAAAGTCCTGGTTGGTGAGGAAGAACTGGAGAATTTCTTCCTGAAATATGTATTCCATGGAAGATTCCAGTACACGGTTAAAGAACTGGACGAAATTGCAGAAGAGATTTTCAGCCTGAATCCTTAATCGTATTCTTTGTTTTGCCGCAGTAAAAGCCCTATACTTTTTATAGGGCTTTTTTTATTGAGAAATCATATATTTCCAAGGGGGAAAAGAAATGTCTGAAGAAATAAAGGTAATGAACCCTGCGACAGGGGAAGAAATACAGAGCATAAAAAAGGATTCCCGGAAAGATATTGAAGCAAAGATTGATACAGCATATCAGGCTTTTAAAAAGTATAAAAAGAAAAACCCTCATGAGAGAAGTGCGTTGCTTGTTGAGTGGGCAAGACTCATCAGAGAAAATAAAGATGAAATTGCGGAACTGATTACGAAAGAAAACGGTAAACCGATTGCAGAATCAAAAGGTGAAGTAGAGTATGCATGCAGCTATATAGATTATTATGCTGAAGAAGGGAAACGAGCCTATGGGCGCACGATACCTCCACATGAAGATGATGTGAGACTTGTAGTAACCAAACAGCCGATCGGGGTTGTAGCAGCAATCACACCATGGAACTTCCCGGTGGCGATGATGGCAAGGAAAGCAGCTCCGGCAGTTGCTGCGGGCTGTACATTTTTAGTCAAACCAGCCAGGGAAACGCCGTTGTCAGCTATGAAGTTCCTGGATCTGGCGAAAGAAGCAGGTTTTGAGGAAGGTGTCATCCAGTATGTTAATGCATCAGGGAAAGATGCCGGAGAAATATTTTCGCAGTCGGATAAAGTGATGAAGCTGACTTTTACCGGTTCTACCGCTGTCGGCAAAAAATTGATGCAGGATGCAGCATCCACAGTTAAAAACATCACAATGGAACTTGGTGGACATGCCCCTCTGGTCGTTCATAAAGATGCTGATATTGAAACAGCAGTGGATCATGCGATTGCAACCAAGTTCAGAAACTCCGGCCAGACATGCGTGTGTGCAAACAGATTTTATGTGCACGAGGATATTGCCACTGAATTCAGTAAAAAGTTCAGTGAAAAAGTGAAAACACTTAAAGTAGGGAACGGCATGGACACAGATGTCCAGGTCGGGCCGATGATCAACAAGGATGGTTATGATAAAGTGATGGCACATATCAATGATGCCAGGGAAAAAGGCGGTACCATCACTGCCGGTGGAGATGGTGACCACTCCAAAGGGTACTTTATAGAGCCTACCGTCATCACTGGTGCTACAGATGAAATGGTCATCATGAACGAAGAAACATTCGGTCCTGTTGCACCGATACAAACATTCAGTAATCTCGATGACGCGATAGAAAAGGCAAACGACACAGAATACGGCCTAGCTGCATATTTCTTCACTGAAAGCTACCGTGACGGTATAAAACTTCAGGAAGGATTGAATTTTGGTGTACTTGGATGGAACAATGGCAAACCAAGTGCTGCGCACATTCCATTCGGAGGTCTGAAAGAGAGCGGAATCGGCCGTGAAGGCGGACCTGAGGGAATAGAACCATATCTGGAGACGAAAATCACTTCAATGAAAATATGATGAAAGAAGGTGGCTTCCCATTTTGGGAATGCCGCCTTCTTTCATCATATGGAAACCCCGATAAGTAGACCGAGTGACAAAGCTGCCAGACTGAAAAATAGTGTAATGAAACTGTATTTGAACAGATTTTTATATCTTTTTTTCTTCAGCATTGTAAGCTGATTTAAGCTGAAAGTGGAGTATGTGGTGTAGCCGCCTAGGAACCCGAAAATTATACCGGTATACATCATTCCAGTATTTTGGATCAGTGGAAGCAATATGCCCATTAAAAACGAGCCGGAGATGTTTACCATCAGTGTTCCAAATGGAATATCACAGCCTTGGAATACCTTTGCATCAAGAATGGATGCCCGGCATACTGCACCTAATGCAGCTCCGACCATTAGTGCAAATATCGTCATGTGGAGCCACCTCCAGAGACTTTCCAGCCCAATGCTGCAAGTATCAGTCCACTGAAGAGGTTGATTGCGAGATAGACCACAAACATGACATAATCCCCGATTGTAAGCAGCATGTACTGCTCATATGAAAGCATGGAAAATGTGGTGAAACTACCTAAAAAACCTGTAATCAGGAAGTCGTTTCCCCGACCATCATTCTGAACTATTTTATAGAGAAAGAAACCAGCAGCAAATGCCCCAATCATATTGACCAGGAATGTTCCTGTGAAAAATGGAAGACTGGCGGATTCTGTAAAGAAGGAAAAGGAGAATCTGAGCAATGCCCCAATCATTGCGCCGGCTGCTATGTATAAATACCTTTTCAAAATATATCCTCCGTCCAATGTAGATATCGCATCATGCAAATTTTAAAAAATCTATATATAATATTAACATAAGTGTTTATCGGAAGAGAGTGTGGAAAAATGGACCAAATAGTAAAAGTGGCCATTATCGGCTGCGGCGTAACTGGTGTCTCAACCGTAAATCATATAGTAAATGACAATCGGTATGAGGAAACAGTACATCTGGATCTTTTTGATGTGAAAAAGTTTGCCGGAAGAGGGCCGGCATACCGCAATGACAGTGAGCATCTGCTCATTAACATACCTTCTGAAGAAATGTACATTTCAAACAACATCAATGATTATATTGACTGGCTGGATTCAAAAGGATTCCCTGTGGTCAAATATACGAGCCGGGAACAATTTGGGCAGTATACGCAAGAAAAACTGGAATCACTGGTGAATAGTCACAAAAATATCAATATGTTTTTTAACAAAGTGGAAGATGTCAGGTTTGATTCAAGGACAGGGCAATTTACCCTTACTGCGGAGGGTGAGGAAAAAAAGTATGACTATGTATTTTTGACTATGGGAATGCTGAGATACAGCGATCCATACAAACTTGAAGGTATGGAAGGTTACATACAGGATCCTTATCCGGCTGAGGAAGTGCTTGATGACCTACAGGGGGATGTGGGTATTATTGGATCTGGATTGTCGTCAATAGATTGTATTCGCTATTTGCTGCTGGAAGGTAAGAAGAAAAAAGTATTTGTGTTTTCCAGAAGCGGTGAGATGCCTTCTGTCAGAGGAGCACATGCAGATATTAAACTGAAGTATTTTACAAAAGACAAACTCAGTTCTCTGGTTATCAATGATGAAATCCCCTTGGATTCACTCAAGCAGCTGTTCCTAAAGGAGATGGAAGCGAATAATGTTGACTATAATCTGTTGAAAAGAAGGACTGGCCAGACGATAGAAGATATAAAATATGATTTGGAGCATCCTGAAAAGGTAGGACGTCTGCATTATCTCATCATTGCGCTGAATCCTATATTCAGTGAAGTGTTTCAATATTTATCAAAGGATGATAAAAGAACATTCATGGATAAGTATCATCCTTTGATAAATGAAAATCATTCACCGATGCCAAAAGAAGCGGCAAAAAAACTAGTGAAGTGGGCAGAGGCGGGCAATCTGGTCATTGTGGATGATATGAAAGAGGTAGTGAACGATAAGAGATTCATAATTTCTACCAGTGATGATGAATGTTATGAAGTGGATGCACTGATCAATGCTACAGGGCCGGTTAAGGATATTTCAAAAGACATGGATGGTCTGGTGGGCGCTTTGTATAACCATCAACTGATAGGGAAAAATGAATTCGGAGGGATTTTGGTGGATCGGGACCGCAATGTCATCAGTCCGAACATAGGAACTCTTAAAGGCATGTTTGCGCTTGGGGCATTGACAATCGGTGCAGATTATATGTCCACTTCCGTATGGTTGCTCATTAGAAATACTAAAAAACTATCAGATAAATTTTATGAACGCTTAAATTAAAAATATGCCAGAGGTTCTCCCTCTGGCATATTTACTATTTACGATTGAATATTTTAAAAGCCGCCAGTCCGGCGAGTACAGCACCGGTACCAATTGCCACTGTTTTAAAAGTGGGGTCTTTAGTGATTGACTTGATAACCAGATTGAGGTTTTGAGGTCTTTCAGCGAGTCTTCTCATGAAATAGGCATACCATTGAGTGCCAAAAGGAATGTAAACGCAGACATTATATCCCCGCTCAGCCAATTCTGTCTGAAGTTCTTTTCTGAATCCATAAAGCATCTGGAATTCGAATTTGTCGTTTGGTATATTCTTTTCATTGATGAAATCAATTGCATCGTTGATGATGTTATGGTCATGTGTGGCAATGGAAGTGAAACCTTCACCTTCCGTCAGATGAATACGTATAAGCTGCTCAAATGCGTCGTCAATGTCCTCTTTATTCTGCAAAGCGACCTGTGGGGATTCCTTATAGGCTCCCTTTACAAGCCGGGTCCTGCTATCTTTGTATTTATAGACATTTTCTGCAGAGTTGAAGAGATATGATTGCAGTACTGTTCCGACATTATCATATTCCTTCATCATCATATCAACGATGTGAACTGTGGTATCATGTGAGGAATAATTTTCCATATCGATATTCACAAACATATTGACTTCCTTCGCAGCATCCAGGATCTCTCTTACATTTGCAATGCAGAAATCCTGATCGATGTTTAGACCAATCTGGGTGAGTTTTATGGATGCGGATGCGTCAACATTATGATCATCTATAGCCTGGATCATATTGACTATGTTATTTTTTTCTTTGATTGCATCCGATTTTTTAGTTATGAATTCTCCCAAATTATCAAATGTTACACTCATTCCTTGTCCGTTGATGTCTTTGAACCTCTCGATTGTTTCTTCAATCGTGATGCCACCAACCACTTTGTTGGTTCCAAATTTTAATCCTAATTTTTTACTTGCATCATTCAGCATCTTGTTTTCTGAAAGTGCGATGAAAATATCTCTTAATACTGGCATAGTCACCCTCCTCATTATCTAAGTACCATAATATACTGTACTCCTAAACATATTTTTAAAAAACTAAATATTTTTGAAAACTAGATTTCTTCGGATTTATAGTGGGGGATATGGTTGACATATGTTTCATTGATACGTTTCATTTCCCAAAAATCCTTTTCCGTCAACTTACGGACGACTTTCGCCGGCCTGCCAAAAGCCAAAGTGTCCGGTGGTATTTCAGTGCCGGGGGTGACCAGGCTGCCAGCTCCTATGAAAGCATTTTCTCCAATGACCGCACCATCCAGTATCGTAGAGTCCATGCCAATCAGGGCATTTTTTTTAATCGTGCAGCTGTGAAGTGTCACTTTATGTCCGACTGTGACATTATCTTCAATGACTAGCGGCATACCGGGTGTTTCATGAAGAATGGAAAGATCTTGTATATTTGAATTATTGCCGACCCTGATAGGGGCGATATCCCCACGCAACACTGTTCCAAACCATACAGAAGCGTTTTCTCCCAATTCTACATCCCCGATAACCGTAGCATTCGGCGCTATAAAAGCGCTTTCATTAATTCTTGGTGTCTTACCCTTGTAATTGATTAACATTTCCAATATCCTTTCTCTATTCATATTGTTATAATAAGTCTATCATAAATGATTGAAAAAAATTACGTAAGGAGCATTACGATGTGGAAATGGGAAACTGATCAGCATCCAAAAGGGGTCATGGTCGTCATACATGACATGCTGGAACACCATGAATATTATACGGATCTGATTTCGCGTCTGAGACGTTCAGGTTATCATTGCATAACAGGTGATCTTCCCGGTCATGGTCAGACTACACGTGTCAATAAAGGACACATATCTGATTTTGCACAGTATACGAACAGAATCGATGAGTGGTATAAGGCCGCCAATGAATACGGTTTGCCTACATTCATAATCGGACAGGGATTGGGTGGATTGATTGCATTGGAGTCGGTGAGACAGAATAATCTGCAGATTGACGGAGTCGTGCTGCTCAACCCGCTTTTGTCGTTCAAGCAATCTTTCATGAACAGGAAAAACACATTGAAAACAAGTGTCAGAACATCCAGTGATGCGGCTCGCTTCAACCCTGGTATAAAAATGAAATATTTTACAGAAGACAAAAAGTTTCTGGAACAGTATGAAAATGATGAAATGCTGGTCAGGAAAGTCAGCTACCACTGGTACCGTACCGTGATCAACCAGATGAAGACAACTACAGAGCATCTTGATGATTTCCCGGATGTGCCGGTAATGACGATTCTCAGTAAAAATAATGAAATCGTCGATCCATATCTTTCTGCAAAATATGTCAAAAGGATCAATTCAAAGGAAATCAGTGTCCATATACTGGAGGAGGGTGAACACAGTATATTCCAAAGGGATAATATTGAGACCCCCTATTATCAGCTGGAAACCTTCCTGAATATGCAATTGTTTAAAATCGGATTGCTGATATAGAAACACCCAGACTAAAGGGATCCCGTCATCATTGATGACGGGATCCCTTTAGCTGTTTGGCACTTTTCCCATGTCATTATTCTATTTATTGTTCTTTTCAATGCACAATATGTAAGGAGCGTCATTTCGCTGGTTTATGAACCGATACTCTAAAACCTGTGCTTCCTTTTGCGGCCATCGGCTGAGAAAGCTGGTAAGTGCCTCTTTTTCCTCTTTACCTTCGGGATGTCCATGATATACAACAATGACGATCCGTCCGCCTGAGCAGAGTCTTTTGAAGATCCCTTCAATGGCAGCAATCGTTGACTTGTAAGTTGTTGTTATGGATTTATCACCTTTGGGAAGATAGCCAAGATTGAACATGGCAGTCTTTATAATGCTGCTGTCTTTCAAATACAAGTCAATATTGGCATGGGAATCCAATATAAATTCTATGTTTTCCAGCGTATGGCAAAGTTCTTTTGCCTTTTCAATGGCCTGGGATTGGATGTCAAAACTGAGCACGTGGCCATCAATACCTGCAAGCTCTGCTAAAAATAGCGTGTCATGTCCATTTCCACATGTTGCATCTACAACGGTGTCGCCCGGTTTTACAATTTCTTTTGCGAGCCTTTTAGCGTAAGGGAGTACCCGTTCCAATATTTGCATCCTCCTTATATTTAGCGCCCTGGAATGTGTGCCTCTGTTTCAATGCATCATCTATTCCGTTTAACACGTTCCATTTATTTGTACTCCACATTGGACCGATGAGCTGATCAATCGGCCCATCCCCTGTGATCCTGTGCACTATCATTTCCGGCGGCAGAACTTCAAGCTGATCAACAACAAGCTTTGTATACTCTTCCTGTGACAGGAACGAAAGCATCCCTTTCTCATATTGTTTTATCATCGGGGTCCCTTTCAACAAATGAAGAAGATGGATTTTAATGCCTTGTACATCCATGCCTGCAACGGTCTTTGCTGTTTCCATCATCATTTCATAATCTTCTCCGGGCAGTCCGTTGATGATGTGGCTGCACACATTGATATCATGTTTCCTTAGTTTGGCGACACCTTCCATATAACAGTCCAGGTCATGCGCCCGGTTAATCAGAACAGAAGTTTCCTCATGTGCGGTCTGGAGACCCAGTTCAACCCAAAGATACGTACGTTCGTTCAGCTCCGCCAAATATTCGACGACTTCATCCGGCAGACAGTCCGGGCGTGTGCCGATGGACAATCCGACTACGCCGTCAATCTCAAGGGCAGCTTCGAACTTTTCTTTCAAAACTCTGAGCGGTGCGTGGGTATTGGTGAATGATTGGAAATATGCGATATACCGTCCATTTTTCCATTTCTGGTCTTGCATCCTGGCTCTGATCTTTTCGAATTGGACGGGGATGGAATCGACCCGGTCCCCGGCAAAATCCCCACTTCCCGCTACTGAACAAAAGGTACAGCCGCCATAGGCGACAGTACCGTCCCTGTTAGGACAGTCAAAGCCGGCATCGAGGGCGACTTTGAATATTTTTTCATTGAATTTATTTTTAAGGTGATAGTTCCATGTATGGTATCTTTTATCATCAAAACTATATTTGAATTTTTCCATTGTATTTCACCGACCATTTCTAAATGGGATTGTATCATAAAGGTTGTACATAGAGTATAAAAGGTATACCATTTTTTTGTAAGGGAGATACACATAAATGAGACTGGTGGAAATGAGTGAACATCATAAATGATTAAAGTAAATGGATTGACGAAATCTTTCGGTTCTAAAACTGCAGTGGATAAATTGCATTTTGAAGTGGAAAGAGGGGAGTTGTTTGCATTTCTTGGACCTAATGGTTCTGGTAAATCGACAACAATAAGAATGCTGATGGGACTTTTGGAGCCGTCTGACGGATCTGTGGAAATACTTGGGGAAGAAATGAGACTGGATAAAACGGAATTGAAAAGACGGATCAGCTTTGTTCCGGATACGCCGGATGTCATAGGTAAACTTACAGGCAGGGAATACTTGAACTTTGTGGCCAGTGTATACGGCATGGATCAGGATGAGTATGCGTTGGAACTGGAGTGTTTTCTGAATCTGTTCGACCTGGAAAATGCCCTCGATACACTGGTGGAAAATTACTCCCATGGTATGAGGCAGAAACTGGTAATCATCGGTGCGTTGATGCACCATCCAGATATCATATTTTTGGACGAGCCGACTGTCGGTCTGGACCCCAAAAGCAACAGGAATCTGAAAAATTATCTCAGGGAATTTGTGGGAAAGGGACATACAGTCTTTTTGACGACACACACATTGAGTCTGGCAGAGGAAATAGCCGACAGGATACTCATCATTTATAACGGTGTCGCGAAAGAGTCAGGAACATTGACAGAACTGAGGACACTCGTGGGCAAACCGGATGCCAGTCTGGAAGATGTCTTTCTTGAACTGACAGAGGAGGTCTGAAGCAGATGATCAGATCGATTCTAAGAGTGGAATTACGTTCCATGATCAATTATTTTAAGGATCTCAGCGATTCGAAAAAAATAATCTATGGAATGCTGGCAGCAGTGGTGGGGTTATTAGTCGTCCCGAGTGTTTTTTCGGTGTTGACACTGATCATTTTCAACTCACAAACTGAGCATTTAGGCAGCTTCATATTGTTATTTTCACTAGCTGTGGTTTTGATTTTGTCATTGCTTGCAATGAATTCAATCATTAAAGAAATGTTCATGGATCGGAATATACAGCTTTACCTGACATTTCCGATTTCACCCTCGTCATTATTCATGGCAAAATTCATGAAGCAGTGGCTAATCAATGCAGCTTTGATCATGATGCCGCTGGGACTCATTTTCGGTGTCCTGTTTTCTATGAAAGAAGGGCAATGGTTCCTCATAGTTCCTCACCTGTTATACTTTCTTTTATTGAGTATCGTTATCATGTCAGCAGCCTATGGGCTTGTTTTTCTTGTGACAAAGGTTCTGCCGGCAAATAAAATCAGCGAAGTACTCGCTTTTCTTGGCGGTATCTCTTTTATACTTGTCTATGCTGTATTAATCATCGGGGGGGCATCCATACAAAGTATCCTTGGAAAGATGCCTGATTTTTCCTTCCTCTTTGATGGATTTCTTTACAATTTCAATCTAGTCGGTGGACTGATTGGCATGACATTGTCCATAATACTCTCTGTTGCTCTGTTGGTGGGTTTGAGATCGTTTGTCACATATGCATTCAAATCGGGCTGGGTCGGCGGACAGAAAGTGAAGCGGGACAGGAAAAATGCCGTTTCAACTGCTTCGTCACCCTCGAAAATGCTGGTGCTCAAAGATTTGAAATTGACATTGCGAGATTTCAAGGAATGGGCCGTCCTGCTGCCCCAGTATCTTTTGCCTGGCGTAATGATAGTGCTTATGTACACGAACCCGGCAGACAACACGGGTTTTAATGCAGTCGATATGTATGATGCACAGATGATTGCAGTGTCAATATCCGGAACAGTGATCATTTCTTTGTATGCAGGTGCCTACAATACAGCAAGGGATGCCGGGCATTTTGAATTTCTGAAGACTTTGCCGATAAAAGCAGGTGTTATCGTCAGGTCCAAATATTTGTATAACATTTTAACGATAACACCTGTTTACATCATGGTGGGTTTTATCGTTTGGCTTGTGCTGCCTGTCAGCCTGACTGCATTTCTCTACTCGGCGGTGTTCATCATACTGGTATCACTTACTATGATTCCAATTGGCATGTTTGCAGGAAGCACACAGCCTGTAGTGAGCACTAAAAATCCGACTAGAAGGCTGGATACGGCATCAAACATCATCCTTTCAATTGTCATGGGCGTGTTTCTGCTTATGGCAGGTTTCATCTCATTACTGTTCATCAGCAGCGGAACACTTAATCACATGCTGATCAATACTGTTATAGGTATCCTTGCTCTGGCAGCGGGGGCATCTGTACTGATTCTCAAGCTAGTCAGGAAAAGGTATGAAAATGGTTTTAATATCACTTATAAGGACTGATTTTAATGAGTAATACGTATTATTTGGAGAGCCCACTGGGATATTTGAAGATTTCAGAGCATGAAAACTGCATTATCGGACTTGATTATATCAAGGATGGAAACCTGTCTGAAAATGGCAGTCCCAATGATGTAATAAAGCAGTGTATCAAGGAACTTGAAGAATATTTTGAAGGTGAAAGAAGACGGTTTGATGTACCGATTGATTTATCGTTCGGTGGGACGCCTTTTCAGCAGAAAGTATGGAAAAGACTGTCTGAGATACCTTATGGAGAAACAATCAGTTATAAAACACTGGCGATGGATTGCGGGGGGACGAACTATTCCCGCGCCGTGGCTAATGCCAATGGCAAAAATCCAATCTCCATCATCGTGCCGTGTCATAGGGTGATTGCTCATGACGGAGGCCTGGGGGGCTATACTGGTGGATTGGATAAAAAAGAGATGCTGCTCGGGATAGAAAAGGGCAATTCATTATAAATCATTTCACAACCCGAAATATACACCTTGCTAATTTCAGTAATTTAACTTATATTTATAAGTATCGGAAGTAGTAGGTTGCGATTCATTTTTAGAGAGCCGGAAGTGGTGGAACCCGGCAATGGATGCATTTGAACTTGTCTGATTTTTAATTCAATCTCATATAAATTAAGCTGCACTTTAAAGTGAATGCGGGTGGTACCGCGGTCGTATAAATTTATGATCGTCCCATGTCTTATTAAGGCATGGGATTTTTTATATTAAGGGAGGAATTTTAATGGCATATAACCATAAAGATATTGAGAAAAAATGGCAACATCATTGGGAAACAAACAAGACTTTTAAAACTGAGGATGAACTTGGAAAGAAAAAGTTCTATGCTCTCGATATGTTTCCGTATCCATCCGGAGCGGGGCTGCATGTCGGACATCCGGAAGGGTATACCGCAACGGATATTATTTCCCGTATGAAACGTATGCAAGGGTATAACGTGCTCCATCCTATGGGCTGGGATGCATTCGGTCTGCCAGCAGAACAATATGCGATCGACACTGGCAATGATATAACGGAATTCAACCAGATCAACATCAACAATTTCCGTCGTCAGATCAAGGAGCTCGGCTTCAGTTATGACTGGGATCGTGAAGTGAATACAACGGACCCGGAATATTACAAATGGACACAATGGATTTTCATACAGCTGTATAATAAGGGACTCGCCTACGTCGATGAAGTGCCGGTGAACTGGTGTGAAGCACTGGGGACAGTGCTTGCAAACGAAGAGGTGATCGACGGACTGTCAGAACGTGGAGGCCATCCGGTGGTCCGGAAGCCTATGAGACAGTGGATTCTGAAAATCACCGAATATGCGGATCGTCTTCTTGAAGATCTGGATGACCTGGACTGGCCGGAATCACTTAAAGATATGCAACGGAACTGGATCGGAAAATCTGAAGGTGCAAATATTAAATTCAAAATAGACGGTCATGATGAATCATTTACTGTATTTACAACAAGACCGGATACGGTATACGGTGCAACTTATGCTGTACTTTCCCCTGAACATGAACTTATCGATCAGATTGTGACTGTTGATCACAAAGACAGTGTCAAAGACTATCAGGAACGCGCAGCGCGAAAGAGCGATCTGGAACGTACGGACCTCGCGAAGGTCAAAACAGGTACATTTACCGGCGCGTATGCAATCAATCCATTTACAGATGAAAAGATGCCGATCTGGGTTGCAGATTATGTCCTTGCTTCATATGGATCTGGAGCCATCATGGCTGTACCGGCACACGACGAGCGTGACTATGAATTCGCCAAAACTTTTGATCTGCCGATCATTGAAGTCGTTGAAGGCGGAGATATCGATAAGGAAGCCTATACTGGTGAAGGAACACATATCAACTCCGGTGCACTGAACGGACTG
>CAYTIR010000040.1:0-5407 GCA_964437955.1 uncultured Staphylococcaceae bacterium | reverse complement strand
TGGATAAGGACGAAGCAATCAAAAAAGCGATCGAGATTCTTGAGGAGAAGGAACTTGGTGAAAAAGAGACGACTTATAAACTGCGTGACTGGCTGTTCTCCCGTCAGCGCTACTGGGGCGAGCCGATACCTGTAATCCATTGGGAAGACGGTACGATGAGCACAGTAGATGAAAAAGAGCTCCCTCTGACACTTCCGGTAATGGATAAGATCGAACCTTCCGGTACAGGTGAATCACCACTTGCCAATAATGAAGAGTGGATTACGGTAACCCGTGAAGATGGAATGAAAGGCCGCCGTGAAACGAATACAATGCCACAGTGGGCAGGGAGCTGCTGGTACTATCTGAGGTACATCGACCCTCATAACACTGAGGAAATCGCTTCTAAGGAGAAACTCGAGCATTGGTTGCCGGTTGACCTTTACATCGGCGGAGCAGAGCATGCTGTGCTTCACCTGCTGTATGCAAGATTCTGGCATAAAGTACTTTATGATATTGGAGTTGTCCACACTAAGGAGCCATTCCAGAAGTTGTACAACCAGGGGATGATACTTGGTGAAGGCAATGAAAAAATGAGCAAGTCGAAAGGGAATGTCATCAACCCGGATGACATCGTCTACTCCCATGGGGCGGACACACTCAGACTTTATGAAATGTTCATGGGACCGCTTGATGCGTCCATTGCCTGGAGCGAAAATGGGCTCGATGGTGCCCGCCGCTTCCTGGACAGGATATGGAGGCTCCTTATTGATGAGAATGGCTCACTCAAAGAGAGTGTTGTTTATGAAGAAACGGAAGCGCTGGACAAGGTTTACCATGAAACGATTAAAAAGGTTACAGATGACTTTGAAACACTAGGTTTCAATACAGCGATTTCCCAGCTTATGGTATTCATCAATGAGTGCTACAAACAAGAGCGTCTGAGCAAAGAATACATTGAAGGATTCGTCAAGATGCTTTCACCTGTAGCGCCGCATCTTGCGGAGGAGCTTTGGCATAAGTTAGGGCATGCAGAGACGATTACGTATGAGGCATGGCCTGAATTTGACGAAACTAAGATTGTTGAAGATGAAGTGGAAATTGTAGTACAGGTAAACGGTAAAGTGAAAGAGAAGATGAATGTACCTGCCGATGCCGGAAAAGAAGACCTTGAACGTATTGCTATCGAATCAGATAAGGTTCAGGAAGTCATCCATGATAAAACAATCAGGAAAGTAAGCGTAGGGCCGGTTAAATTGGTTAATATTGTAGCAAATTAAATTGTCAGGCAATAAAAAACGGCTGGATAACTAAGTTATCCGGCCGTTTGCGCTGTTTCCGGCAACATACCCGGTGACCAGAGCACTGGTTATATTGTATCCACCGGTATATCCGTGGATGTCGAGTACTTCACCAGCAAAATACAAGCCAGTAATCAGGCGGCTTTCCATAGTACCGGGTGTAATCTCTTTGAGACTGATTCCGCCCCCTGTAACAAATGCTTTTTCAATCGATTGCGTACCGTTGACTGTGAAAGAGAAATCTTTCAGGAAATTAGAGATGGTGTCGGGAGTTTCGGACTTCATGTGGTGGCCGTTCACTGATCCGTCGATATTAAGACGCTTTAGCATGAACAGTACAAGGCGTTCCTGCAGGCTGGTCTTAAGTATATTTTTGATTGATCTATCCCTATGTTCTGAAATTTCTTTTTCCAATTTGTTTTTCAGCTCACCGCGGCTCAAGTCCGGAAAAAAATCTATGGACATTCTGATATCTTTTTTCTTTTGTGATTTTTGTTCCTTATAGATGAACTGGCTGCACCGGAGAACAGCCGGGCCGCTGATTCCAAAGTGTGTAAATATCATATCCATCTTGTGTGTAATACGCGGTTTGCCGTTTTTCTTAAGGACGGACAGAGCGACATCGTCCAGGCTGAGTCCTTTCAAGTCTCCCTGCTTGATGAAGGGTTCGTCTGAGAGGATGGGCACTTCTGTCGGAAACAGTTCGGTAATAGAGTGACCAACGGATCGGGCGAAGCGGTGACCGTCACCGGTGGACCCGGTATGCGGCACACTTTTACCGCCTGTGGTAATGATCACATTTTCAGCATTGATGACGGAGGAATCACTCAGTTTAACACCGGTCATCTCCTGATTTTCAGAAAGGATCTTTTTAACTTCGGTATTGTACCGGATTTCCACATGGTTTTTCTCGAGCGCTTTGGTGAATACTTCAAGGACATCCTTTGCTTTATCGGATACAGGAAACATTCTGCCGTGATCCTCTTCTTTGAGCGGGACGCCGTTGCCTTCGACAAAACTGATGATGCTCTCGTTGTCGAAAGTGGAAAAAGGACCATAGAGAAACTTGCCGTTACCCGGAATATGACGGATGATTTCATCATATGGCAGACGGTTTGTTACATTACATCTGCCGCCTCCTGATATTAAAAGTTTGCGTCCTGGATTTTTATTTTTTTCTATCAGTAATACTTTACGGCCGTTCTTTGAAGCGGAAAATGCTGCCATCAGACCGCTGACACCGGCGCCGACTACTATGGTATGGTACATTGGAATGTCTCCTTTTTGTTTGAAACTTATATGCTTTCGATTATAATGAATATTATTCTAAATGTAAGAGGGATGTTAAATGTCTGATTCAAATAAATTAGTGAGGGGCACGTTTTTACTGACGATTGCCACCGTCATCACTAAAGTGCTTGGTATGCTTTATCTCATACCATTCTACAGTATCATGGGCGGAGAGGAAAACCTTGCCCTGTACGGCTACGCCTATACTCCATACACCATCATGCTTTCGATTGCAGCGGCGGGGGTGCCGGGGGCTGTTTCAAAATATGTGGCCAAGTATAATTCACTTGGTGCATATGCAACCAGTCAAAAGCTATACCGATCCAGCATGATTGTAATGTTATCTTCCGGCTTCATCGCATTCATCGCTTTGTATTTTGCAGCGCCATTCATAGCAGAAATGCAGATGCTTGCAGCCGGAGACGGAGAACATAGATGGAGTACAGAGGATATTACCGGTATTATCAGAGTTGTTGGAGTGGCAGTAATCATCGTACCATTCATGGCAACATGGCGCGGTATTTTCCAGGGGTTTGAATCATTTGGTCCGACAAGTGTATCTTCGGTAATTGAACAGATTCTCCGTATTCTTTTCCTGCTAGTCGGCTCTTTCGTAGTCATCTATATGCTGGGCGGCACAGTTAAGACAGCAAACGAGATCGCTGTTTTTGCAGCATTTATCGGTGGCCTGGGTTCACTGGCGACATTATGGTTTTTCTGGAGGAAACGGAAACACCATATTCAGAAGATGGTCGATACGGATACGACAGACTATGATTTTTCCTACAAGGAAATGTACTCTGAAATTATCCGTTATGGTATTCCATTTATCATTGTAGGTATCAGTATCCCGCTTACGATGTTCATTGATCAGCTGACTCATAACAACGGGCTCGCTATGGGCGGAGTGCCGGAGTCCTATCATGACGCGTGGTTTGGTATGCTTAACCTGACGACACATAAGCTTGTAATGATACCGACCGCATTTGCTTCTGCTTTTGCAATTACGATACTGCCTTTCATAACAAAAAATTTCCATAAAGGCAGGCTGGGTGATGTCCATCATCAAATTAAACTGATGATACTTATGCTCTTATTCTTTGCGATTCCCGCAGCTTTAGGCATGATGATTCTGTCTGCACCGCTCTATACATCGTTTTACAGCTATAACGAAATGGGCATAAAAATCTTATTATTCTATGCGCCGGTCAGTGTGGTCATATCGCTCTTCTCTGTGACATGTTCAATTGTCCAGGGGATTGATAAGCAGAATCTGACGCTGTATGTCGTATTGATCATGCTGGCTATAAAAGCGGCAATCAATATCCCGCTCATCATGCAGTTCCAGACGGTTGGGGCCGTGATGGGTACGGGCATTGCGCTAACTATCGGTGTGCTTATTAATTTCTATATCATTAAAAAGTACGGCGAATTCCATTTCAGGCCGCTGATCAGACCTTTGGCAGAAATCGGGCTTTACAGTCTCATCATGCTGCTCGTAGTTGAAATCATCTATTATGCCTTTATTCTTAACCTGGATATTGAACAGAAGCTGAACTCTGTTGTCGTACTTGCGGTTGCGGTACCGATTGGTGGACTGGTATATATGTTCATTTCGTTCCGCACAGGACTTGCCGATGAGATACTTGGGGCAAGGGCGGATAAAATAAGGAAGAAATTGAAGGTGCTCTAGATGAGACTGGATAAATATCTTTCAAACGCAGGTACGGGCAGCCGCAAAGATGTAAAAGCGGATATAAAAAAAGGCAGAGTGACAGTTGGAGGAATAGTGGTAAAGGATCCAAAGTATGCAGTTGAGGGCAGTGAGGAAATTGCATTGAACCATCAGCCGGTCATTCTGGAACAAGGTATATATATCATGCTGAATAAACCAAAAGATGTGATTTCTTCTACTGAAAAAGGGTCGGCGCGTACTGTCATCGATTTGATCGATCACCCTCAAAGCAGCAGCCTTTTCCCGGTGGGGAGGCTGGATAAGGATACCACTGGTCTTTTATTCATTACTGATGACGGACAGCTGGCACATGAACTGCTCAGTCCAAGCAATAGAATCGGCAAGACATACATTGCACAATTGCGGGATAATGTCTCAGATTCCGATATCAGCATGCTGGAAGCGGGTATCCCATTAAAAGACTTTACAACAGCACCTGCTTCGGCTGTCAGAATGTCAGAGCGTGAAGTGAAACTGACAATTACAGAAGGTAAATACCATCAAGTCAAAAGGATGTTCAGGTATCTTGGAAATGAAGTTGTCGGGCTGGAGCGTATCGGCTTTGCCACACTCACGCTTGATGACACCTTGAAGCAAGGGGATTACCGGAGGCTGACAGATGACGAAATCGATATGTTGAAAAATTAAGTTTAAGGCATTTTCAAACGGGTAAATATTTATCATAGATTATACACAAAACAAATATATTACAAGAGGTGTTTTAACATGGCTAGAAAATCCGGAACGCTGTTAAAAGTTGCAGCTATGCTTGGTGTTGCAGTGGCAGCGAAACAATTATCTAAGAAAGAAAACAGAGATGCAGTAATGAATGAATATAACAAGGTGAAAGAAGACCCTAAAGGTTATGCTCAGAATGCGCAGGATAAATTCAATCAGCAGACAGCGCCGTATCAGGAGAAAGCGAGAGCGGAATTTGATAAGGTGAAACAGGATCCTAAGGGTTATGCGCGAAATGCACAGGATAAATTCAATCAGCAGACGGCGCCGTATCAGGAGAAAGCGAGAGCGGAATTTGATAAGGTCAAGCAGGATCCTAAGGGCTACGCCCGGACTGTACAGGATATAGCAAAGCAGGCAGTTG
>CAYTIR010000039.1:0-21906 GCA_964437955.1 uncultured Staphylococcaceae bacterium | reverse complement strand
AGGATAGATGGGGTGAGTGCATGGTAACAATCAAAGATGTGGCAAAAGCTGCGGGCGTTTCCCCATCTACAGTTTCAAGGGTAGTTAAAGATCACCAGGGCATAAGTGCGGATACGAAAAAACGCATTAGAAAAATAATGGATGATATGGGCTATACTCCTAACATTGCAGCAAGGAATCTGGTGACTAACCGTTCCTTTACTGTAGGGTTGATCATTAAAAGTGCAATTCACGAAGCGGTGCTGAATCCATTTTTTACAGAAGTTAACTTTGGTGTTTCTGAAGCCTGTCGCAAAGAAGGCTTTTCAACACTCATGACATCTGCCAATGACGATGAAAATCTATTCGATGAAATAAAGGACATGATTAATTCCAGACAGGTTGACGGATTTATTTTACTTTATTCGAAAGAAAATGACCCGATTGCAGAGTATTTGACACAAATTGTCTTTCCCTATGTTGTAATAGGGAAAGACATTTCAAATCTGCATGATGCTATATATGTAGATAACGATAATGTTCACGCATCCCATATGATTACTGATTACCTTTTGGACAAGGGGTATAGTGATATCAGAATGATTACAGATAATGATTTATTTGAAGTTGCAAGAGACAGGATTAAAGGGTTTTCAAGGGCGCTTGAAAAAAGAGGGATTAACCCTGATGGCAGAGTTTTGAAGTGTCAGAATGACAGTGATTCTGTGAAGCAGGTACTTCAGAAAATTTTTTCTGAAGGGAAACCGGATGTTATCCTCACTTTGGACGGTGTGATTAACGCCAGAGTCATTTCCCGGCTGTATCAGAATAAATACAGAATTCCTGAAGATGTTGCTACAGCCACGTTCAATGACTCTCCGCTGACTGAACTTGCTTCGCCTCCCCAGACAACCGTTGATATATATCCGGTGGAATTGGGAAGGGAAGCGGGAAATGAAATTATCAGTCTAGTGAGGAATCCGGGAAAATTAAAGAAAAATATTATTATCCCGACCTCGATAATCGAGCGTCAATCAACTATGAGGAGGATGTCTGATGAAAGTGACGGTATGGAATGAATATAGACATGAAAAGGAATCAGATGTAGTCGGAGGGATTTACCCTGAAGGGATCCACGCGCAGATTGCGTCATTCCTGGATGCACACGATGTGACAACGGCGACACTGGATGAGGCGGAACATGGTCTGACTGATGAAGTGCTGAATGACACGGATGTTCTTGTATGGTGGGGGCATAAGGCCCACGATGAGGTTTCCGATGAAATTGCCGAGAAGGTACGTCAGCGTGTGTGGGACGGCATGGGTCTCGTTGTGCTTCACTCAGCTCATTTTTCCAAACCGTTTAAATTGCTGATGGGTACTTCGTGTGATCTGAAGTGGCGTGAAGCAAATGAAAAGGAGCGTCTCTGGATAGTGGATCCGACGCATCCGATTGCTGACGGGCTAGGTGAATATTTCGAGCTTCCTCACGAAGAGATGTATGGTGAGCATTTTGATATTCCGGTTCCTGATGAACTGATTATGCTCAGCTGGTTCGAGGGCGGGGAAGTGTTCAGGAGTGCCTGCACTTTCAAACGGGGGAACGGAAAGATTTTTTATTTCCGCCCGGGCCACGAAACACACCCGACCTACTATGATGAAAATGTTCAGAGAGTGATCCAAAATGGTGTGAACTGGGTTGGATCATCCAAAGGCGTCAGACATTACTATGGAAATTATGAACCATTAGAAGAGATAAAGGAGAATCACAATGATTAATGTTGGTGTAATCGGATGTGGAAGTATCGGTGTTAAACGCCACATCTCTGAATACAGTGAAAATAAAGATGTTAAGCTGGTTGCTTTCTGCGATAAAGTTTTAGAGCGGGCGGATGAGCAAAAGTCGATTTATGGTGGATCGGCCTATCGGGACTATATTGATCTGCTTGCTGATGAAAATGTAGATGCAGTGAGCGTGTGTACACCTAACCATCTCCATGCTGAAATCGCAATTGCTGCGCTTGATGCGGGAAAACATGTATTGTGTGAGAAACCGATGGGTGTGACTCTGGATGAGATGGATGCAATGATTGAAGCGGAGGAACGTTCAGGGAAACAGCTGATGATCGCGCACAACCAGCGTTTTGTCAAAGAGCATGAAGTTGCCAGGGAGTGGATTGCTTCTGGGAAACTGGGTGAAATTTTCTCTTTCCGTACGGCTTTTGGCCATCCAGGACCTGAAGGATGGAGCGTCGACGGCAAGAACAGCTGGTTCTTTAAGGAAGAAGAGGCTGTCATGGGTGCCATGGGTGACCTTGGTGTGCATAAAGCGGATCTTATTCGATTTCTTCTGGGTGAAGAGGTTGTTGAAGTCGGCGGCATGATTTCCAAAAAAGATAAAGATTTTGCGGATGTCGACGATAATGCCGTATGTGTACTCCGCACTGAATCCAATACTATCGGAACACTCCAGGCAAGCTGGTCATTCTATGGTTCGGAAGATAATTCCACTGTAATCTACGGAGAAAAAGGCGTGCTGCGTCTACTTGATGATGACACTCATCCGTTTATCTTCACAAGTACTGACGGTGAAGTGGTAAAAGAGAATTACGGCGGCATCCAGACGAACGATGATGCCGGACAAAAACAGTCTTCCGAAGTAATGGACCGTTTCATCAATGCATTGGAACAAGGACAACGCGTGCCGGTGACAGCTCCGGATGCAAAAAAATCCGTTCAGATCATTTTAAGTGCTTTTGAATCGGATAAGACAGACAAAATTATTATTGAGAAATAGGTGTTATGAATGTCTAAAATCAGACTGGGATTTATCGGCGTCGGCGGGATTGCGACCGGCCGTCACATCCCCACTTTCCGTACATTCGATGAAGTGGAAATTACGGCAGTGCAGGATATCAACCAGGAGCGGGCGGCGAAAGTCGCAGGTGAACTGGGAATACCGGAAGTGTTCTCGAATATCGAGGATATGTATCCTTATGTGGACGCAGTGGTAATCTGTACACCGAATAAATTTCATGCACCGATCAGTATCGATGCGATGAACCATGGAAAGCATGTCCTCTGTGAGAAACCCATGGCTATGACGGTTGATGAATGTGAGCGGATGATCAAAGCGGAAGAACGTAACGGTGTTAAGCTGCATATCGCTTATCATTACCGCTTCATGAAAGAGGCAATCGCCTCCAAAAAAATTATTGAGCGTGGAATCATCGGAGCACCGATTGTGGTCCGCGTCAAAGGTCTGAGACGCCGTAAAGTGCCAGGCTGGGGCGTATTTACCAACCAGGAACTCCAGGGTGGCGGTGCGCTGATTGATTATGGCTGCCACCTGTTGGATCTTGCGATGTATCTGATGGGAGATGTAAAGCCCGTGGAGGTTTCGAGCTCTACATATAATCATCTCAGCAGGACGAATACAGTGAATGAATGGGGACACTTTAACAGGGATTCATTTGAGGTCGAAGATCACGTAAGTGCGTTCATAAGATTTGATAACGGTGCCTCGATGCTGTTTGAAACGAGTTGGGCTGCGAATATTCCTGAAGATGAAAACCATATCAGCATATCCGGAATGAAAGCCGGGCTGGATGTTTTTGATATGAAAGTGAACCAGGCGGATGAAGATCTGATGACGACAATGCGCATCGACTATATAAAAGTGGATGAACCATACAGCAGGCTGCAGGCCGAGGACTTCATATCTGCAGTGAAAGACGGCACACCGCTTCGTGTAAAATCGCATGAGGCAAAAGAAGTCTCCAAAATCATTGAGGCGATATATAAAAGTTCAAAAGAAAAATGCAGTATAAGACTTTAGGAGGTTTATTACATGAAACTGGGAGTTTTTAATCCGTTATTCCAAAACATGGAGTTTTTGGAGATGCTGGATTACGTGAAGGCATCCGGGCTGGATGCAGTGGAAATCGGCACTGGCGGTTATCCGGGGAATACCCACTGTGATGTAGACAAGCTGCTTGATTCCAGCGCGGCACGGAAGGAATATTTGGCTGAGTTTGAGAGCCGGGGTCTTGTCATCAGTGCTTTCAGCTGCCATGGCAATCCAATTTCACCGGATGAGGAATTTCGCAGGGAATCGGATGAGGCCTTGAGGAAGACGATTGAATTGGCGGATCTCATGGATGTTCCTGTAGTGAATGCTTTCAGCGGCACGCCGGCAGGGAATGAAACGGATACATCAGTGAACTGGCCGGTCACTCCATGGCCGGAAGAATACTCTGAAATCAAGGAATGGCAATGGGAGAACCGGCTGGTTCCATATTGGAGTGAGATTGGTGAGCTGGCTGAAAAGCATGGCGTGAAAATCGGATTGGAGCTTCATGGCGGATTCCTTGTACATTCCCCGCATACGATGCTTGAGCTGAGAAGAAGGACGAATAACTATATCGGGGCGAACCTTGATCCAAGTCATATGTGGTGGCAGGGAATCGATCCGGTGGTTGCCATCAAGATCCTCGGCAGAGAGGATGCGATTCATCACTTCCATGCCAAAGACACGTATATAGACACTGAAAACCTGAACATGCATGGATATCTGGACATGAACCCGTACGGCAGTATCAAGGACAGGAGCTGGACATTCAGAAGTGTCGGTCTTGGCCACAGTATGGATGAATGGGCAAACATGATGAGTGCCCTCAGGACTTACGGATATGATCATGTTGTCTCCATTGAACACGAAGACGGCCTGATGTCCATCGAGGAAGGGTTCCAGACAGCAGTCAGAAACTTGCAGAGTGTGATTATAAAAGAAAAGCCAGCCGATATGTGGTGGGCTTAAAGGAGTGGTTAAATGGCTGAGATAAAGCTAGAACATATTAAAAAGAAATATGATAACGGCCCGACAGTCGTGCACGACTTCAACCTTGAAATACATGATGGCGAGTTCATCGTCCTTGTTGGACCTTCAGGGTGCGGTAAATCAACGACATTACGCATGATTGCAGGTCTTGAAGATATTACAGACGGCGATTTCCACATCGATGAAAAACGCATGAATGACGTGGAGCCGAAAAACAGGGATATCGCAATGGTCTTCCAGAACTATGCATTATATCCTCATATGAGCGTTTACGACAACATGGCTTTCGGTCTCAAGTTGAGAAAGACACCAAAACCTGAGATAAAGGAACGTGTAGAAAAAGCAGCGGAAATCCTTGGATTGACTGATTTTCTGGACAGAAAACCAAAAGCGCTTTCCGGCGGACAGAGGCAGCGTGTGGCACTCGGGCGTGCAATCGTCCGTGAAGCCAATGTGTTCCTGATGGATGAGCCGCTGTCAAACCTGGATGCAAAATTGAGGGTACAGATGCGGGCTGAAATCACAAAACTTCATAAGCGTCTGGAAACTACAACAATCTATGTAACGCACGACCAGACTGAAGCGCTCACAATGGCTTCCAGGATTGTCGTCATGAATAATGGGGATATCATGCAGGTGGGCACTCCTAAAGCAGTATATGATTTCCCGGAAAATGTTTTTGTGGCACAGTTCATCGGATCCCCTGCAATGAACATATTTGATGCAGAGATCCGTGAAGGCCAGCTTGTTATCGGCGATACAACAATCACTATTCCAGAGGCAAAACGGCGTATGCTCATTAATGAAGGCTATGATAATACCCCTGTGAAGTTCGGTATCCGGCCTGAAGATATAAGGGAAGAGGCCGTATTCGTAGAATCCGCACTGGCATCTGCGTTCAATGCAGAAGTCAAAGTGAGTGAGCTGCTCGGTTCGGAAATCATGCTGTATTCTGAACTTGAAGGTCAGGAATTCATCTCACGTGTGGATGCGAGAAACGAGATGGATCCGGGTGATGTTGTTAAATTCGCCTTCGATATGAATAAAGGCCATTTCTTCGATGTTGAAACCAGTAAGCGCATTGTAACAAAAGAGGAACGTGAGAAAGAGATTAAACGGATGGAAAGTGCAGGTCCTGATGTAATAAAGGCATAGAGGATGCAGACAGCCCTTCTTAAGGAAGGGCTGTTTTTTCGGTTCAGTATATTTCGTGGAGCAGGCGTGTTATTATGATATAGTTAAAAAAAGAGGTGATCCGAATGGTGAAATTTGATCATATCATACACTATGTCAACCAGCTGGAAGGATTAGAGCAGGAGGCGGTACTCCCCATCCATTCAGGGGGAAGGCATGAACGGTTTGGCACTGCCAATCTGCTGTCGTATTTCGATTACAGGTACGTAGAATATTTGGCGATCGAGGATGAAGCGGTATTCAAGCAGCATTTAAAAGATGAGCCTGAATCTTTCGCCAGGACGATTGATGCTTTGGGGTACGAAGAAGGGTTTATCCGCTATGCACTCAGCACAGATGACATTGATGGTCTGGCAGAACGTTTCAAAGCGCGCGGTTTTTCTGTTGTCGGACCGATTGATATGGAGCGTACTACAGAAGGTGAAACAATCAGCTGGAAACTGTTGTATGTCCAGAATGATCAGGAAATCTTCCCGTTTTTCATCCAGTGGGATGAACCTGAGGCGGAACGCATGAAACGTATCGAGGCATTGCGAGGGGACTTTATTACTCCGACCATCACCATCCAGCATGACGTGAAAGATATTCATCTATGGGAATCATTCTATGATGTTCTGGGTATCTGGGAAGGGAAGATAGATTCCCGCACATTTGTTCAGCTGTCACAAAAGAAGAAGCCGTCCATTACCCTGGAAGTGGAAACGGACGGCGAATCAGCAGTATTTAAAGGTGCTGTCTATAAATTTATATAAATGATTAATCCCAGATGGACAAGCGCAATCATTACAGTGACGATGCTCATGACGACCATTGGACGGCTGCCTCTTACTAATATATAGGCGATACTCAGCATGAATGTGATTACTGCGAGAATAATCCGTACACTCATCAGAGCGATCAAGTCTCCGCTGTTATATTGGCCCAGTTGGAAAATACTGAAAATGTTTAGAGCTGCGAGAACAACAAGAATTATAAGTCTCATTCATCGGCCACCTTTCATGCTAATAATTATATCAGATATTATTGAAATGGAGATTACTATGCTTAAATTGTTGAATATTATTAATAAAGAGCACAATAGATTTGTCGAATCACACCCAAACGGTGATCTATTACAATTGACGGATTGGGCGCAGTCTAAACGTCTGACGGGATGGTATTCCAGACGTATCACTGTTGGAAACGAGGATGGGGACATAATGGGAACGGCTGTACTGCTTTTCAAAAGGGTCCCTAAGTCCAGCAGTACGCTGTGCTACATTTCCCGAGGGTTCGTATGTGACTTCAATGACCGTCAGCTCGTCGAATTCATGCTCGGGGAATCTTTGAAAATTGCACAGGATGAAAATGCTTATGCTATTAAAATCGATCCGGATCTGCCGCTGGAGGAATATCGCGATACAATTGAATTCTTAAAAGAGATTGGTTTCCGGCACCGCGGCCTGCAGGACGGGATGAGCAAAGATAATATCCAACCCCGCCAGACCATGGTCGCAGACATTGACAAAGATGATAAGGAGCTGCTGCAGAGTTTTGAGCGGAATAACCGGACAAAGGTGAGGAATGCAACGCGTCGCGGTACGGTTGTTTATAAGGCGGGGCGTGATGAACTCAAAACGTTCGTGGAACTGATGAAGGAAACTGGAGAGCGTGACGGGTTCCTGACTCGCGATATCACATATTTCGAATCCCTTTACGATCATTTGAATCCCGACGGTCATATGGAACTCTTCTTGGTAAAACTGGTTCCCGAGGATGTCTCTGCTTCACTGCAGGAGGACTTGCTGAAAGTGGAAAAGGACATTGGGAAGGCTGCTAAGAAAAAAGACGGCAGCAAAAAGGAAAATCAGCTGAAAGATTTGGAGAACCGTAAAGAAAAACTTTCAAAACAGCTCGTTGAAATTGAAGTGATCAAACAGGAACATCCGGATGGGATAGTTCTGTCCGGTGCACTGCTTGCGTTATCTGGACATAAATCATACTACTTATATGGTGCTTCATCAGACAGTTACCGGGAATACCTGCCTAATCACAATATGCAGTTTGAAATGATGAAGTATGCCAGGAATCACGGTGCAAGAACTTATAACTTTGGCGGCGTCAGTGTTTCTCCGTCGCAGGACTCTCCGCATTTTGGGCTGTGGCAGTTCAAGAAAGTGTGGGGCACGGATGTCAGTGAGAAAATCGGTGAGTTTGATTATGTAATCAATCCGGCGATTTATGCGCTTGCAGAAGTGGGTGTGCCGATGTTCCAAAAAGGAAAAGTGAAGTTGAATCAACTGTTGAGGAACAGGAAGAAAAACCGCTGATGCTTCAGCGGTTTTTACGTATAGTATTTCTCTATAAGCATTCGATGAATAATCTATATATGATGCTCTTGTCCCTTCTCAGAGCGAAGTGATACACTGAGCTTTAATTCATAGTTTAAAACTATGTTTTAAAAGTATGCGGGAGGGGACAACATGAAAAAATGGATGTTTTTATTGTCAGCCGCCCTGTTGATGGTCGCAGGCTGCGGTAATGAAGAAGATGGTGCATCTGCGTCGGAAAATGAAAAAGTGATTAAAATCGGTTCGTCACCGAACGGTTATCCGACTTCTTTTCAGCAGGACGGTGAAATGAAAGGATTTAATGTAGATATATACAATGCGATTTTTGATGAGCTTGGCTATGAAATTGAATGGGTCCTGACTGACTGGACCGGTGTGCTTGCCAACCTTGATACCGGCAACGTAGACACAGCAAGTAACTTTGCACTGACGCCTGAACGCGGGGAGAAGTACATATTCACAGATCCCTACTACCACTCCAAAGCGGCAATCGCTGTTGCACCTGAGAACGAAGAGATAGAATCCGTTGAAGATATAGAAGGTACTGATGTGGGTACAATCCTCGGAACAAATTTCCAGAATGTATTGAATGAACAATATCCGGACCACGGCGGCAATATCGTCGATTATGAAAATAATGAAGTGGTCTACAGGGATGTCGGGGCAGGCAAACTGGATGCATACATCTATGGGCGTGAACAGCTTCTGGCAATGATCAATGATAAAGATATTCCACTCAAAATCGCGGGAGAGCCTTTCGGCAGCCAGCCGGTGGGTCTTCCATTCAAGGATACAGAGGAAAATAGGGAATTGATCGAAGATATCAATGAAGTGATCGCACAGTTGAAAAATGATGGCACACTGACTGAAATATCAAAAGACTGGTACGGTGAAGATATTTTTTCAGAAGATGAATGATAAGCAGGTCGAAAAAGAGAAATTCATTTTTATAAGGCAATATCCCGGGCTGGAAGAAGTCCCTGGATATTGCCTTAATTCATGTTTTGGAGATTTTGCTCATCCATATAAGGGAAACCCCTAAGTTTGGCGTTAATATTCTTAATTTTGGGAATATTAATAGACAAAGAATTTTGCTTCTGATAATCTGTAATCAAGTTGGTTAGATTTTCCAATTGTAGATAAGGAGTGGATCCAATGAGAAAGAACGTGCCACCACTACTGCAGAAGTTACGATATTTAGGGAAAACACAACCTGAGACGGAACACAGCGAAAAATCTCCGAAACACCGACAGCGCAATGAAGACTATTACCGCAGACGCTGGCAGCATGATAAAGTCGTCCGCACAACCCATGGTGTCAATTGTACCGGTTCATGCAGCTGGAAGGTACATGTCAAGGATGGCATCATCGCATGGGAAACCCAACAGACAGACTATCCTTCCACCGGTCCCGGCATGCCGGAATACGAGCCCCGCGGCTGTCCGAGGGGTGCCAGCTTTTCATGGTATACCTACAGCCCGCATCGCGTTCGATTCCCATATATAAGAAGTGCTTTACTCAAACTATGGCGGAAAGCCGTCGCAGAAACTGATGACCCGGTAAAAGCCTGGGCATCCATTATAGAAAATGAAGAATCGAGCCGCACCTACAAGCTTGCAAGGGGCAAAGGGGGATTCGTGCGGACGACATGGGATGAAGTGGAAACACTGATTTCAGCCCAGCTCATTTATACATTGAAGACGCATGGTCCTGACCGCATCTTCGGCTTTTCCCCGATTCCTGCCATGTCGATGGTCAGCTATGCCGGCGGTGCAAGGTTTCTGAATCTGATCGGCGGTGTACTGCTCAGTTTCTATGACTGGTATGCCGATCTGCCGCCGGCTTCTCCGCAAGTCTGGGGGGAGCAGACGGATGTCCCCGAGAGTTCTGACTGGTATAACTCCAGCTATATGCTCGTCTGGGGCTCCAACCTGCCGCAGACCCGTACACCGGATTCCCATTTCATGGTCGAAGCCCGGTACAAGGGGACCAAAGTGGTGGCTGTGGCGCCGGATCTGGCTGAATTCGTAAAATTCGCCGATAACTGGCTGCCGGTCAAGGCAGGGATGGACGGTGCTATTGCGATGGCAATGACGCACGTCATACTTCAGGAGTTCTATGTCGATCAGACTGTTCCATACTTTGAGAATTATGCCAGAACTTATACAGACCTGCCGTATCTGATCAGATTGAAAAAAACAGAGGATGGCTATAAGGCAGATCGCTTCCTGCGTGCGAGCGACCTCGGATACGATACGGAAAAAGCCGACTGGAAAACGGTTGTCTATGATGAAGATACCGGTTCCTATGCTGTTCCGAATGGTTCGATTGGACACAGATGGGATGGTGAGGCGAATTGGAACATGCGGAAAACCGACACGGTCAATGATGTGGAAAATATTTCGCCGGCCCTCTCGCTATTGGGTACGGAATCACATATCGAGCCACTCAGCATTGCGGCATTCGAGGAACCCGGCAATTACATCTTTAAACGGGGCGTGCCTGTAAGGGAAATAGAAACGGACGATGGTCCTGTCCTTGTTACCACAGTGTTCGATATCATGTGCGCACAGACAGGTGTCAATCGCGGCCTGGCAGGCGATACGCCGACAACATATGAAGAAGACCGTCCCTATACGCCGGCATGGCAGGAGAAATATACGAATGTCCAGCCGGCATTGGTCGCCCAGATTGCAAGGGAATTTGCCCAGAATGCAATCGACAGCAAAGGCAGATCGATGATCATCATGGGTTCCGGGATCAACCACTGGTATCATTCGGACACGATTTACCGTGCCATCCTCAACCTTGTGCTGCTGACCGGTTCCCAGGGTGTGAACGGCGGAGGATGGGCGCACTATGTCGGCCAGGAAAAAGTGCGGCCCTATGAAGGATGGCAGACCGTTGCCATGGCCAAGGACTGGGGCGGAGCAAACCGTCTGCAGAACGGGACTTCATTTTTCTATTTTGCGACTGAGCAATGGAAATACGAGGAACAGAAGACAAGGGATATTGCCTCACCGCTTGCAGAAAAGACGAAGTACGAGAACCTTGGGGATTATAACGTCCTTGCGGCACGGCTGGGCTGGCTTCCGTCCTATCCCCAGTTCAACCGGAATGCGCTCGATTTAAGCGATGCCGGCCGTGAAAATTCGGAGAATGTCCGAGGTGTGGTCGATTCCGTCGTCAACAAGAAGATGGATTTTGCGATCGAATCACCTAATGACCCGGTCAATTTCCCGAAAACGATGTTCGTCTGGCGTGCAAATCTGCTCGGCAGCTCTGCCAAGGGCCACGAATACTTCCTGAAGCATCTGCTCGGTACGCATGGCCACAATCTGAGTGAGGAGAATGAGGATCTGGAGACGGTTGAATTGAACATGGATATCCCGTCCGCTACCGGGAAACTGGATCTGCTGATCAATTCCGATTTCCGCATGTCGGGCACAGGGCTTTATTCCGATATCGTGCTGCCGACAGCAACCTGGTATGAAAAGGAAGATCTCAGCTCGACGGATATGCATCCGTTCGTGCATCCTTTCAACGCAGCGATTACACCACCGTGGGAAGCACGCTCCGACTGGGACACGTTCAAAAGGCTGGCTAAACGTTTCTCCGAGATGGCCGGGGAACATATGCCGGAAGTGGTCCATGATACGGTGACCGCACCACTCATGCATGACTCGCCTGATGAGATTGCACAGCCGCTCGGCCACGTTCCGGATTGGAAAGATACCGGCATCGATCCGATTCCCGGCGTCAATTTCCCTAAAGTGAATATTGTCGAGCGGGAGTACAGTAAGGTCTATAATAAGTTCATCACCCTCGGACCTGCAATGAAGAAGAATCTCGGGGCAAAAGGGAATGCATGGGATGTTACCGAGGAGTACGACAGTCTGAGGGCGCTGCTCGGGCCGTCACGGGCACCAGATATGCCGGATGAGATGCCGACGCTGTACGAAGGGGTGGATGCTGCGGAAGTGATGCTCGGACTATCGAGTACGACAAGAGGGACACTCGCTGTAAAAGGGTTCGAAGCGATGGAGAAGAAGACGGGGCAGAAACTGGTGGACCTTGTGGAAGACCGGAAAGAGGATTATTTCACTTTTGCGGATATCACCAACCGCCCGCAGCATGTCATCACCTCCCCTGCATTCAGCGGGATTGTCAAGGGCAACCGGCGGTATTCGGCATTCACTACCAATGTCGAACGGCTCGTGCCATGGCGTACGCTGACCGGCAGACAGCATTTCTATCTCGATCACGAAACGATGCTTGAGTTCGGTGAGGAATTGCCGACATTCAAGCCGCCGCTGAAAAAGGCCACCTTCTATAATGGCGACAACAAGCCGGACAGTGATCAGCCGGAAATTTCATTAAGGTATTTGACGCCGCACTTCAAATGGTCGTTCCACAGTATGTTCGGGGACGCCCTGCCGATGCTGACATTATTCCGCGGCGGACCGCATGTATGGATGAACAACAAGGATGCAGAAGAAGTGGGAATCAAGGATAATGACTGGCTGGAAATGTACAACCGTAACGGTGTTGTGGTGGGCAGAGCGGTGACCAGCCACAGGCTGCCGCGCGGCGTGGCATTCATGTACCACGTACAGGACAGGCTGATCAATGTGCCTGGTTCAAAAATCACCAAAGACAGGGGGGGTACGTTTAACAGTCCAACCCGGATTCACATCAAACCGACCCAGATGATCGGCGGCTATGCTCAGTTAAGCTACGGTTTCAACTACTATGGTCCAACGGGGAACCAGCGGGACGAACAGGTTCAGATTCGCCGGATGGACCGGAAAGAGGTGGATTGGCTTGAAGATTAAAGCACAGTTTGGAATGGTAATGAATCTGGATAAATGTATCGGATGCCACACGTGTTCAGTAACCTGCAATAATACTTGGACGAATCGTCCCGGTGCTGAGTACATGTGGTGGAATAACGTAGAAACGAAGCCGGGTGTCGGCTATCCGAAGGAATGGGAGAACCAGGAGAAGAATAAGGGTGGCTGGGAAATGCGTGGCGGGCAGCTCGCATTGAAAGCGGGCGGAAAAGCCCACAAGCTTTTGAATATTTTCCACAACCCTGACCTGGTAGGCATTGATGATTACTATGAACCCTGGACATACGACTATGAGAATCTTGTAAACAGTCCTGAGAGAAAACACCAGCCTGTTGCGAGACCAGTATCACAGCTGACGGGAGAATATATGGACATACTATGGGGACCGAACTGGGAAGACGACCTGGCAGGTGTCCATGAAACGGCAAAAAATGATGTCAACATGCATGGTATTGACGAAAAGGTAAGGACGGAATTCGAAGATGCATTCATGATGTATCTGCCAAGAATCTGCGAACACTGTATGAATCCTTCCTGTGTTTCCTCCTGTCCATCAGGTGCGATGTACAAGAGGGAGGAAGATGGTATTGTACTCGTCGATCAGGATGCGTGCAGGAGCTGGCGTTTCTGTATGTCCGGCTGCCCTTACAAGAAAGTGTACTTCAACTGGCAGACGAACAAGGCGGAAAAATGTACGTTCTGTTTCCCTAAAATTGAAAATGGTGATCCGACAATCTGTTCCGAAACATGTGTCGGCAGGATCCGCTATATCGGCATCGTCCTGTATGATGCAGACCGTGTGAAAGAGGCTGCATCCGTCGAGGATGATCAGGAACTGTATGAAGCACAGCTGGACCTGATCCTTAATCCGCACGACCCGGAGATTATGGAACAGGCAAAAAGAGACGGCATTCCGGAGGACTGGATTGAAGCGGCACAGGAATCTCCAGTCTATAAAATGGCAGTAGAGCAGAAAATTGCACTGCCGCTCCACCCCGAATACCGCACGATGCCAATGGTATGGTATATTCCGCCGCTCAGCCCGATTGTCGATGCTTTCGACGGCCATCTTGATAACATATCATCCGATGTGGTCTTCCCGGCCATTGATCAGTTCCGCATTCCAATCGAGTATCTGGCGAATCTGATGACGGCAGGGGACACGGAAGTCGTATCGACCGTGTTGAAGCGTCTTGTCTCCATGAGGTCTTACATGCGGAGCATCGATCTCGGTAAGGAGCCCGATACGACTCTGATCGACAGACTGGGCATCTCTGAAGAAATGGCCAGAGATATGTATGAGCTGTCGGCGATTGCCAAATACGGAGACCGCTACGTCATTCCAAAAGCACACCGTGAAGAAGCGGAAAATATGTTTGCGCAGCAGGGACAGACTGGTTTTGATTTCCAGGCCGGCTGTGAATCATGTGCAATGAACGGGGAATGGAAAGATCCATATGAATACAGTGAGTCATATTTCAGTGATGTAGCAGGAGGTGCACCGGATGGAAGAGCATAAGAGCGTTTTAAAAATATGTTCGATATTTCTGCAGTATCCGGATGATGAGTGGTATCGGGACGAAGAGGTTTATGAATTCATACTCCAGCTGGAAAGCCGGTCTGAACGCGAACAGCTGTTGAATTTCTGGGATTATTCTGTCTCCCTGTCATGGCTGGAACTGGAACAGAACTACGTGAAACAATTCGATTTCAGCAAGGACTGCTCACTCTATCTCACCTACGGTGTATTTGGTGACAAACGGGAGCGCGGACAGGGCTTCATCAAACTGAAGATGGAATATGCCAAAGCAGGCTACCGGATTACCGGTGATGAACTCCCTGACTTCCTGCCCTTGATACTTGAAGCGATGTCGGAAACGGATGATGCATTCATCCATAAGCTCTACTTCATCCATAAGAAAGCGATGGATCAGCTGTACGATCAGCTGAGAGAACAAAGTTCCCCCTATGCCTATCTTTTGGCAGCCGTTTTGGAGACCCTTGATAAAACTGTAGCGCGTGAGCAGCAGAAGGAACAGAGAACGGTATAATCCATGTCCCCGGGATCTGCCGGCGGTGCAGTGGCAGTCATGGGCAATCTTCCGGAAGGAGATGAAGAAATTGGAGATAATCGATTTTTTATTTTGGGTAGCCTTTCCCTATATCGCCCTGACAATATTTATTGTCGGACATATCTACCGTTACAATAAAGACCAATTCGGCTGGTCGGCGCAATCAAGTCAGTTTCTGCAGAATGATAAGATGCTCAGATGGGGAAGTATCCTGTTCCACTTCGGGGTCATATTCGTATTCTTCGGTCATATTGCAGGTGTTGTAGTGCCGCAGACCTTTTATCCGATGATTGGCGTGACAGAAGAAATGTATCACTTCGGTGCCGTCTGGTTCGGCGGTGCAGCGGGTCTGGTGATGGTAGTCGGCGGCGCGGTGCTGACCATCCGCCGGATGGAGAGCAAACGGGTCCACAGGAAGGGAACGCGCCGAGATCTATATGTACTTCTTCTGATTGGAGTCGTGACAGTGATCGGGTTTACCAATACCGCCTGGTATACAGCAACCGGCGGGGATTTTGACTATCGTGATACAATCGGCCCGTGGTTCCGGGGCATCCTGAGTTTCCGTCCGATGCCTGAAATGGTGGCCACTGCGCCATGGGGATTCCAGGCCCACATATTGTCGGCTTTCGTGCTGTTTGCCGTATGGCCATTCACCAGATTGGTCCATGTCTGGAGTCTGCCGCTTGAGTATATCAGAAGAAGATACATCATCTACCGTGCAAGCAACCCTGCAAAGTATAAGAAAGCAGCACAGATGCAATTGAAAAAAGGAAAGGATGTTGAATAATGTCAGGTCCCGCACTGCGGCAGCTGGCCGCCCACCGTTCTATTCATGAAGCGGCACATGGCCAGGTTAAAGATATGACCGCCTCCCTTCGTCTCCTGTATGAAAAGGGAAGAGATGAAGAAGGGCGTGAAGCAGAGAAAGTGATTTTGGAGCATTGGCGTGACCACATTATCGCCCATGCAGACTCGGAAGAGGACGGACTCTATCTGGATGTTAAAAAAGAGCGTCCCGAACTGAGTGAGATAATTACCCAATTGATGAGGGACCATGACCTGCTGCGCAAGATTACCAAAGCAATCGAAGAGAACCTGGAGTCAGATGGGTCAGCAGACGAAAGACTGTCCATGTATGAAAGTCTTCTGGTTGTGAATTGGCATCACAGCCGTGATGAAGAGAAATATCTGCTCGGTGAATCATAGGGGTTTTACCGATGGATGTAAGTTTGTTCTGTTGAAAAAATAATGAATTGGATGACAGAAAAGGACGGTCCGCTAATATCGGGCCGTCCTTTTCGTTTCTAATATATATGAAGGAAATAGGGTTTTGTAAAAACGATCAGTATTATGAATGCTAATGATGTTATAGAGAGGAGGAACAATGTCAGGGAGAGTGCGAAATGAACTCTGCGGTTTTCGTAAAGGTTCGGTTCGGATTTGACTGCCCTCCAGCCGGAGATCAGGGAAATAAGGGCGAGGACGGACCATACATATATATTGAAAAAAATTATACCGTCATTAATGATGTAGTTGATGAAAAACATAAGCTGCATCAATATTAGCAAAATCAGTATGACCCGTCTCATGGGACCCCTCCTCTTCTTTCGGGCTAAAGTGTAAACAGTACTATTATATAGGCGGCTGCCAGCATGATGGTAAACGCATGAATCATGAACAGGCGGGCATCGTCTCCCTTATATTGCTTGAAACCAGTGATTTCCACTGAGATGAAAGTGCATACTGCGAGTGCAAAGGTGAGTATGCTGCCGGTACCTCCGGTATTGAGTGACGTAATTGTCGCAAGCAGTAAAAAAGCAATCCCGGCCAGTACTCTTAAAATATCCAATGTTCTGCTGCGCATGACAAGAATGGTAGCAGCACTGATTATAAGATACATCAGGAGCATTAGAATGGGGAGAATCATGCCAGTCTCCTCCTTTTTCTATAATATTGGAATATGAAGTATGTTGAGAATACGGTCAATGCCGCGCCCACCCAGAATGGAAGGCCGGCTGTAATCACAAACAAGTAGTTGAATACGAGAGGGCCGAAAATTCTGCCCAGGCTGTCCAGTGAATAAGTGGTGGAAGTCAGGCGTCCCATCTCATTTTGGCTGCCCTCTTTTGTGATCTGGGATGTAAGCAGCGTCTTCACAAATGCATTTCCCGACATCAGCAGGACGATGCATACGCCTGCGTAAAGCAGGTTGGGCATAAATGGCAGCATGACGAAAGCGATAAGAGCCATTGCCTGTCCGATGATCATAACAGGATACTCCTGGCCGTTCTTCAATCTTCCAATAATACCGCCCTGCACAGCTGCATTGAATATTCCTCCGATGAAGAATAAAATTCCCATCTGTGCCGGAGTGATATTAATGCGCTCGATTCCAAGAAGCTGGAATGTACTCTCCATCCCGCTCATTGTCAGCATCACAAAAAACGTACAGATAAGTAGGATGCCGACAGGTTGGATGAAATAATCGCTGGCGAGTGTAATCCGCTTCTTGGTGTAGGCACCGGGGCGGTACGTCTCCTGTACTTTGATGATACTGAAAAGAAGCGCACCGATGATTACAATCGTCGTCATATAGTAGGCGAAGCTCAGGCTGATTTGAGCGAGAAGACCGCCGACGCCCGGGCCGAATATAAACCCGAGTCCGATGCACATTCCGACAAGGCCCATGTATCTGGTGCGTTCTTCACGCGTTGTAATATCTGCGACCATGCTTGTGGTTGCCGTGTAAAGTGCACCTGCAGCGGCACCGCCGATCAATCGGCTTATATATAAGACCCAGAGTACATCAATGAACATACCGAATATAAGGAAGCTGAAGCTGAATGCAAGCAGTCCGTATAAGAGAAGGGGACGACGGCCAAAACGGTCGCTCAGCCTGCCGAAGTACGGTGCTGACAGGAAACTTGCCAAAGAATAGACAGCAAGCAGCCACCCCATATGAGTTGTAGAGACTCCCAGATCTGTTACCAATTGAGGAATGACCGGGATAATCATGCTAAAGCCGAAATATATTAAAAACTGGATGATCATAATGAGCGAAATCATTTTTTTCATGTCGTGCACTTCCTATAAGTTATTTCTGATTGTTGCTTTAGTGTCAGCGATTTCCTGTTCGATTTTAACGAGGCGTTCTTCCATTTTTGATGTATTATTACCAGTGGATTCGAGTTTTTCCAAATCGCCCTGGATACGTACATATTCATTCTTCAGTTCCAGAAGTTTATAATCTAAATCCATGAATATCACCACCTTGAATTATAGTTGTATCATATCATAATCATATTGATATGCATAAATGAGTCGTGACATTTTGTTAACTTCCCGTAAAAAAAAGAACCGGGCAGCTGCCCGGTTCGTGACACATCATTTAATTATTAATCATCGTCGTCATCGTTATCATCATTGTCATTATCGAAATCAGTTTCGATGATGTCTCCTGATTCGGCGTTGATTTTAATATCAGCATCACCATTCTCAGTATTTTTGAGTTCTATTTCATACTCCAGATTGCCATCATCCTTATCAAGAGACCATCCTTCAATTTCCCCGTTGCCGCCTGCTTCATCGATTGCTGTCTGAACCGCTTCTTCAGCAGGGACAGCTTCACTGTATTCAAATTGATCTTCTGAATCTTTATCGTCATCTGTTTCGGTGCTTTCATTAATAACTGACAAATCTTCGACAGAGAGTTTAATTTCATATTCTTCAGTATCCTGTTCCATGTCTACCTTATATACCCACTGTCCCTCATCGTGATCCAGTTCAACCTGGATGAGTTTGCCGTCATAACTTTCCTTTGCGGTGTCCACTGCTCCCTGGGCATCATGGGTGATGCCATCCTGTGTAATCGTATCATTGGAACTGCTGTTTGACTCTCCCCCTGATGTGTCACCGGATGTATCGCTTTCTGAATCGTTGCCACTGTCACCACCGTCAACCTCATTGTTCTCATCCATTTCTTCATCCGGTGAAGTATCTCCCGTATTGTCATCTCCACCTGAATTTTCATTCTCCTGGGCGGTTTCATCTGACGGCTCGGTGTTTTCGGAAGAATCCCCGCCGTTGCCGCATGCTGCCATGATTAATCCTGCAGACAGAAGTACACTTGCCAGTTTATATTTATGTGTCACCATTGCCACCTCTTCCAGATAATAATGTAATTATCAACTTCCCGTTATGAAATAATTTAAATCGTCCATGTGAACAAAAGCACGTATTGCAATTTTGATTTTAAAAGCGTAAACTATTTGAGATATGATAGGTGAGGATGGTGTCGAATTTGAAAAAGAATCTGGCGAAACGCTGGCTTTTCTATGTTGTTGGTCTTGTCATTCTTGCATTGGGTATTGCCCTCACAATCAAAGGACGGCTTCTTGGTCTTGGCTCATGGGATGTACTCCATTATGGATTGTGGCAGACTTTTGGGTTGACGATAGGATCTTGGGCAATCATTACCGGCGCGGTAATTGTTTTTTTCACTGCTATCGGCATGAAGCGTTGGCCTAAGATAGGTGTCTATGTAAATATGATAGCCATAGGTCTGTTCATAGATATCTTTAACTGGTTGCTTCCTGATGTCTATGGATGGATTGCGCACTCTCTGATTTTTGCACTTGGTCTTCTGGTAATGGCTTTTGGTGTGGCTTTTTACATCACTCCGAATCTCGGGGCAGGGCCGAGAGATACACTGATGCTCGTTCTGGTCGAGAAATTCAACATGAAGTTATCGATGGCGCGGAATGTGATGGAACTTGGTGCAGCGGTTGCCGGTTTCCTTCTTGGCGGGCCGGTTTTTATCGGTACGATTATCATCATAGTTGGACTCGGCAGACTTATTGAGGTTTTTCTGCCGATTACACGCAGTCTGATGGTCAAATTCCTTGGTCAGGATGACCCGGACATTATTAAAGTGATATAGCTTCTGCGTTATTCTAATGAAAGAATGGAGATACTTATGAAAAAATATTTTGATTTTGAAGGAAATGGCACTTCATACCGCCGCGAAATCATCGGTGGGCTGACTACTTTCCTGTCGATGGCCTATATACTGGCAGTCAATCCGTCTGTACTCTCCCTTCAGGGAGTTGAAGGAATTCCGGATTCCATGAGGATGGATATGGGCGCGGTATTCGTTGCAACGGCACTTGCCGCATTTATCGGTTGTATGATTATGGGACTGTATGCCAGATATCCTATTGCCCTTGCTCCCGGAATGGGATTGAATGCATTTTTCGCTTTTACTGTTGTACTTACCATGGGGATTCCATGGCAGACAGCATTGACGGGTGTTTTATTCTCAGGAATCATCTTTGCAGTGTTAACTGTCACCGGACTGCGTGAATACGTCATAAACTCCATACCGATGGAGATGAAAATGGCGGTCAGCGCAGGTATCGGTTTCTTCATTACATTTGTCGGTCTTCAGAGCGCAGGTATCATCACTATGGATGAAGCAACCCTTGTCGGTCTGGGCACGACGCACGATCCGAAAGTGCTTCTTGCAGTCGGTGGACTTGTAATCACTGTCATCCTGATGGCAAAAAGAGTTCCGGCGGCAATATTCATCGGTATGATTGCCACAGCTCTGATCGGGCTTGTTTTTGGACTTGTACCAATGCCTTCGGGCATCGTCGGTGCGGTGCCGAGCATAGAGCCGACATTCGGTGTTGCGTTTGAGGCATTCTCGGACCCGGCGGCATTTTTTAATGTACAATTCCTGATTGTCGTCCTGACATTCTTATTTGTAGACTTTTTCGATACGGCAGGTACACTCGTCGGGGTTGCCAGCCAGGCGAACATGATCAAAGATAATAAACTTCCGCGTGGAAACCGTGCACTGCTTTCCGATTCAATTGCTACTATTACCGGAGCGATATTTGGTACATCGACTACAACATCCTATGTCGAATCGACGGCAGGAGTCGCCGCAGGAGCACGTACAGGTTTTGCGAGTGTGGTTACAGGGACGTTGTTCCTGCTTGCAATCTTCCTATCCCCGCTTATTGTGACGTTTACATCAGAAGTTACAGCTCCGGCGCTTATCATCGTTGGTGCTTTGATGGTTTCAAATCTATCAAAGATCAGATGGGACCAGTTCGAAGTGGCAGTTCCTGCATTCCTGACGATGTTCATGATGCCTTTGACGTACAGCATCGCAACAGGAATAGCAATCGGCTTCGTCTTCTATCCGATCACCATGATCATGGCGGGCAGAAGAAAAGAAATCCACCCGATGATGTATGCCCTGTTTATAATCTTTGTAATATACTTCGTATTTATGACGGATTAATCAAAAATAATGTTGTAATTTGTAACTGGATATTGTATAATGGACCAGGTTATGAGAAGTCCATGCAAAAGAGTGAAGAAATCTTGTGTTTTCTATTGATTTTTTCACTTTTTTCATGTATTATATCTAACGTTGGACTTAAATGAGCGCTTTATGTGTGCTCATGTTAAAAACACGCCATTTACATAGATGGTATGGGTTTTTAGTATCGAAGAAGCGAGAGGTTACTGACACGCCCGGCCGCTTTGCCATGGCTGACGTGTAAAGAGAATTTTCGTGGAGAAGTCTATCAATAAATGATGACGACCAGAAGGAGGTTAAATA
>CAYTIR010000038.1:12327-22098 GCA_964437955.1 uncultured Staphylococcaceae bacterium | reverse complement strand
GTCCGGGGTATTGAGTGTAAAGTTGAATCCTTCGAGCGTCCCTTCGATGTCTGACGGCCAGAAGTCCGCCGCGTCGCTCATGCCGTAGGTGATGACCTCGTGCGGCGACATCGCGCTGTAGCGTCCAGTCCACGGGTCGTCGTTGTTCATGATGAGGTATTTGCGGTCGCGCACGTTCTGTCCCATCTGGGAGAACAAGAGCCCTTTGACATATCCGTATTCATCCATCGTGTTGTGGAAGTCGAGATGATCCTGGGTGAGGTTCGTGAAGATGGTGATGTCATAATCGATGCCGAACGTGCGTCCGAGCTTGAGTGCGTGCGATGACACTTCCATCGTGAACACTTCGGTCTCGGCGTCGTTCGCCTCTTTCAGGCGCTTGTGCAGCTTCGTCGTCTCCGGTGTCGTATTGATGCTGTCGTAGCGGTCTTCATTGAGCATGAATCCGTTCGTCCCCAGGTACGCACTGTTCTTGCCGAGCGAGCGGCTCAGGTTATGGATCATCGTCGCCACGGTCGTCTTGCCGTTCGTGCCGGTCACTCCGATCATCGTCTGGCTCTCGTGCGGGAAACCGAAGATGTACTCGGAAAACAGCGCCGCCACTTTGGACGGATCCTTGACGATGAGGAGCCCGGTGTCTTCAGGCAGTTCTATGTAGCGGTCCGTCACGATGAAGCGGCATCCTGCCTCGACGGCTTTCGGGATGAAAGTGTATCCGTCCACCTGGTGTCCGCGCAGGGCAACGAATACAGATTCCGCACCCGCTTCACGCGAGTCCGTTGTAATATTCGTCACGGCGTCGGGAAATTCGCCATATGCGGTTTTTATTTTCAGTAAGGAAATCAGTGTCTTCGAATTCATGTTTCCTGCCACCTTTCAACTTTTATATTATACAATATATACAGTCTGTTTGACAGTGATAATTGACAGAAGCATTGAATGGAAAGTATCGTTATACTTGATTTGACAGGGTGCCAATTTTAAGCGGCGAAGGTGAAAATGATGAAAAACAATTTGAAGAAAAAACGATTTTGGAAACTTGCTTTAATATTATTCCTGACGGAGATGGTGCGGGGGATGTTCATTTTGAGCTATCTGCCCGCCCTGCCGACGATCGGGCTGATTTCAATCGGACTGAGCTCGATCGTGATTACGATGCACTATGTGCTCGATGCGGTGACGAACGTCTGGCTCGGGTTCCTGATACGGAAGATCGGTGAAGTGTGGACGATGCTGCTGAGCTATTTCCTCGGGATCGGGGCGATGGTGGCTGTCGGCTTCGACCAGAGTTTCTGGACGCTGCTCATTGCGGCGTGCCTGCTCGGCATCAGCGTCTGCCCGATATGGATCATGGCGCTGTCCAACGTCGAGGAGTCGAACCGCGGGCGCGACATGGGCCTCGTGTTCTTCTCATGGCTGACGGGACTCGGTGCCGGCATGGTGACGATGAACTTCCTGATCGGGATATTCTCGGAAGCGGCCGTCTTCTCAATGGCCGGCGTGTTCGTATTGAATCTTCTGGTGTTCCTCGTGCTGCCGGGCAACCGGCAGGCGGTCGTGGATGCGGTCGGCGGTGACGGCAGTGAGGAGAGTGCCGAGAGTGAGGACATTACGATCGGTGACCGGGTCGGCAATGAAGTGTACGGTGTGGATCCGGAAGACGGCGGCTCCTCTTCGAAACGCCGGGACCGCAGCGGTGTGAAGAAACGTCTGCCTCTGAAAGACACATGGTTCATTCTCAAGCACCACATGAAGAACATGCCCGGCATCATGCTGCAGGGGCTCGGCGTCGGCATGCTGCTGCCTGTTCTGCCGACATACATCACGTCTGAACTGTCGCTGAACTATTTCCAGTACACGTTCTTTATTCTGATCGTGTTCGGGCTGGTCGCCTTCAGCATGACCGTGCTGAGCCGCGGCCTCGACACGTATTCCGTGCGGCTGACATTTGCGGTGATATGCGGCGGATTCTTCATCTATGCCGCCGGCATCATGTGGTTCTCGACGCTAGAGACGATCTGGCTGATCTTTGCGATCGCGAGCTTCATCGGGCTGTCGTACGGCCTCATGCTGCCTGCATGGAATAAATATCTCGCCGGCACGATCATGCAGGACAAGAGCGCCGAATCATGGGGTGTCATCAGTTCGGTGCAGGGCATCGGCGCCATGATCGGTCCGGCGCTCGGCGGACTGACGGCGGACTTCTTCGGCACCGTCGACGCCACACTGCTCGCCAGCGGTCTGATCTTCGTGCTGCTGTTTGTATATTACGCCGTGCTGTTCGGCATCCGATGGCGGAAAGCCGGGGAATAGAAGTAGGAATGGAATGAGAAAACCGGGGTGCCCTTTTGATGGGTGCCCCGGTTTTTTGTGTTGGTGGTGATGATGGTGTGGGTATTGGTGCTGATGCTGGCGTTTTTGCCGTGCGTAGGCCGATATCGCCGGTTAGCGGCCTACGCTGACGGTGCCTGGGCCGATATCATCGGTTAGCGGCCGACGCTGACCGAGCCTGGGCCGATATCACCGTTTAGCGGCCTACGTTGACGGTGCCTGGGCCGATATCGCCGGTTAGCAGCCTACATTGACGGTGCCTGGGCCGATATCGCCGTTTAGCGGCCTACGTTGATAGTGCCTGGGCCGATATCGCCGTTTAGCGGCCTACGCTCTGACATTTCCCACAGTCCATCTCATATCATTCAATTTTTAATCGGTTTAAAGCTTTCGTCTTTTTCATAATGCGAGGAATATCCATTTTCCATCAACAGCATTTTCAAATCTGTAGTCTTCACAGTATAGGCCGCCGACTTGTTATTGCCGATCCTATGACAATACTTATTCAGAAAGCGGCGCACGGTCCGCGGCCTGAGCACATGTCCGATGAAGGCGGACACCCCGGCGCTGGTCACCTTCCGGTCATGGAACAGCACGGAGAAATCGATGAGCGCACGCACAAACATCCGCTCGGTCGTCTCCGCGTAGCCGCAGTCCTCACACACCGCCTTGTATTTGCCGACTTCCAGACGGAACGCCCCGCACCCATAACATGCATTTCCCATCCGCACACGCCCGGGATCGGTCACCGGCAGCGCCATCGGATCGTCGATGATGAATGCAGCGATGGCACGGGCATTCGCCTGTGCCGCCCCACCGGCACGCCTCCGTCCGAACGCCTTGAAATAGTTCGGCAGCCGGGAACGTTCGACGATGAAACGGGCATGGTCGTCCGAATGGAATTCGAGATTGAGCCCCGGGTTGACGAAGACCACCTTCTTCTCGATATCCGCCGGATGCGGCAGATGGCGGCTGATCTTCTGCAGTTTTCCCGCCGTCCGCGACACCTGGGCGAGCGGATCCTCATAGGCCGGCAGCCCGCCGATTGTCCACTCCCCGTCCGCATACCGATGATCCCCGCTGAAATTCTTCACTTCGTTCAATCCAATCAGTCCATCCGCAATGATCAGACTGTCGACCTGGAGCACCGCCTGTCCCGCTTTCAGCCAAAGATCCCTGTATATCAATAAACCCCCGTGGCCGGCGGCATCGAACAGCGCGTCATATTCGACTTCGCCTTCAAAACCGCTGGACAATGCCGCAAATTTCCGCTGGTCTTTATTCGTCAGTATGCTCCTGCGGGCCAGCGCTTCGTAATAGATCAATGCCTTCGATTTCCTCCTTGGGTTTAAAAACACAAAAACACCTCCTTACTCTATATATAGGGAAAAAGTGCCGATTTGATTTTATAAAATGTTGTAAAAAGAAACCGGCATCGGGAGGTATTGAAAAGTTGGACGCTTAACTTTATTTAGTAAAAAGAAATAGTGTATAGTGAGGCATATACGGAACCGCTTTTATAGGAGGGTGAAAGTGATGGCATCTGATGAGAATGATAGAAAAGAGACGATAAAAACCATCAGTGACGACGGTTACGAAGAGACGAAACGCCGGAGTAAAGTCACTGTGAATAATCCGGACGCCACACTCGTGGAACATCTGGATGATCTTCGCAGCATGCTGATCAAGTCGGCCGTCGTATTTGTGTTTTTCTTCATGCTTATATTCCTGACCATCCAGTACTGGTTCCCCTACCTTTCCAAAGGGCACGACCTGATCGTCCGGGGACCGTTCGAAGTCATCCGCTTCTACATACGGACCGCCGGCGCACTCGGCATCGGGCTCAGCCTGCCGTTCATCTGCCGGTTCCTCTGGCAGTTCATGCGCCCGGGGCTCGTGGATAAGGAGACACAGTTCCTGAAATCCTATTTTCCGCTGATGTTCCTTTTATTCCTCGGCGGATTATCGTTCGGATATTTCGTCATCCATCCGGTCAGCTACTACTTCCTGATCCAGATGGGCGAGCAGAACTTCGAAGTGCTCGTGACGGCGGACGAATACATGTCATTCCTGCTCATATCGACGATGCCGATGGGGCTCATATTCCAGCTGCCGATCGTCGTGCTGTTCCTGCATCATATTGAGCTGCTGGATGCCACTCTGATGAAAAAAGTGAGGAAGTACGTCTACTTCGCGCTGCTGGTGATCACCGCGCTGATCGCCCCGCCCGACTTCTTCACCCATCTGATCACAGTCAGTCCGATGATCGTGCTGTATGAGATCAGCATCTATATCGTGATGATCCGCGAACGGCGTGCCGCCAGGAAAGCCGCGAAAGCTGCCAAATCGGAAAACTAAAGAAACCCCCTGCATATGTGGAGGGGGCGTGACAATTTAACAATACTGAAAAACCGGCAGGCGGATACCGTTCGGTATGCGTCTGCCGGTTCTTTGTTGAACCTGACTATCCCCGGTGCTTCTTCATGGTCTCTTCCATGAAATCGAGGAGCTCTTCTTTCATATCGGATTTCAGGGCGTATTCGATCGTCGTTTTGACGAAACCGCGTTTGGCGCCGACGTCATAGCGGCGGCCTTCGAAATCGACGGCGTATATGTCTTCTCCGTTATCGCCGAGGGCACGGATGGCATCGGTGAGCTGGATTTCGCCGCCGGCACCGATCTCCCCTTTTTCCAGATGTTTGAATATCGATGGTGTCAGCACGTAGCGTCCCATGATGGCGAGCCTTGAATCCGTCACGCCCGGTTCGGGTTTTTCATACATATTGTTCAGATGATAGCAATTGCCTTCGTGGCTGTCGTATTCGACGATTCCATACCTGGAGGTATCTTCTGCCGGAACAGTTTTTACGCCGATGACCGAACTGTGGTGCCTTTCATAATGGCCGATCAGCTGGCCGATGGCCGGTGTGCCGCCTTCGTTGTCGACGATGTCATCTCCGAGCAGCACTGCGAAAGGTTCCTCGCCGACGAACTGCCTGGCGGTATGTATGGCGTGGCCGAGCCCTTTTGGATTCTTCTGCCTGACGTAGAATATATTGGCGAGGCCTGTGGCATGCTCGACTTTCTCGAGGAGTTCATACTTCCCTTTATCCTCCAGGATGGTTTCAAGCTCCATCGACTGGTCGAAATGGTCTTCGATCGCCCGCTTGTGCTTGCCGGTGACGATGATGATGTCCTCGATGCCCGCTTCCACCGCTTCTTCGACGATATACTGGATCGTCGGCTTATCCAGGATCGGCAGCATTTCCTTCGGCATCGCTTTTGTTGCAGGCAGGAAGCGGGTGCCGAGTCCGGCTGCCGGAATGACTGCTTTCTTCACTTTTTGCATAGTTATCCTCCTACTGTTCCTCTAAACACTACTATAACAAAAAGAAGGCCGGAATCTACTCCCGGCCCTCGGAATGTGCTGCTCTTTTTTCTTTTCTTTTCACTATGAATATGCTGATTTCATATAATATGATCATCGGCGAAAGCACGATGAGATGTGAAAACAGGTCTGGCGGTGCAATCAGTGCCGTGATCACGATGAGTCCGAAATAGGAATACTTCCTGAATCTGACCATCAGGGCTGAATCCAGCAGTTCGATATGATTGAGGAATAAAACGACCATCGGCAGCTGGAAAATGAGCCCCATCGGTATGGATGACATCAAAAGGAATGACATATACTCATCCGCCGTCACGAGTACATCAAAGTTCTGCTCCCCCATCTGGATCAGGAAGTAGTAGCTGACCGGATGGACGACGAAATATCCGAAGATGAGTCCGGCCAGGAACAACCCGATCATCGCCGGCACCATGCCGCGGAGTTTTGCCGCGTTCATACCGCGGAGCCCCGTCACCTTCTGCACGTACTGCCACAGGAAATACAATATGAACGGAATCGAGAGTCCGAGTGAGATGGCCGCTGAAGTCCGCACGTAGAAGCGGATCACCTCGAACGGTCCCATCACCACGATTTCAAACCCTTTGGAGACAAATGAAAACCACCATTCCACAGTGAAGAAAATGACGATGAACCACAAAGCAGCCGCGACAGCCGACTTGATCAGCAGGCTGCGCAGCGCTGTAAGCTGGTCCTCTAGCGGCTGGAACGGATCATCTTCCGCCCCATTTCCGGGCTTCTCCGGTCCGCCCGGGCCGCCGCCATTTCCACCGGAAACCGGTTTTTTATTCCCATTGTCACTATCGTTTTCCTTTTTACGCTTGTGCACGGGACTGATGCTCAAGTCCTCATATGGATCCATGTCGCTCACCTGTTCCTACTCCAGACGTCTGTTGTCCTCCGCGTATTCGATGACGCCTTCGGCACAGCGATAGGCCAGCGCACCGACGGTTGCGGTCGGATTATATCCTCCATTATGAGCGAAATTCCCGGCACCGACAACGAAAAGGTTGTCGCGGTCCCAGTGCTGAAGGTAATTGTTCACGACGCTCTTTTCCGGATCGTCGCCCATCACGGTGCCGCCGGTGTTGTGCGTGGACTGGTACGGCACGATGTCGTAGTCTTTGACGACGTTATCCTTCTTTACTTCCTTGGCACCCATCTCCTCAACGACTTCGGCTGCGCGGTCGATGGTGTACTTCTGGACGCTGCGGTCCTGGTCGGTGAAGTTGTATGTCAGCTGCACGAGCGGAATGTCGTACGCATCGGTATATTCTTCATCCAGGTCGAGATAGTTGTTCTTGTGCGGCAGTGTCGCACACTGAGCCTGCACGCGGAGTGTGCGTGTATAGTTCTCAATGGACTCCTTCTTGAACTCGGCACCCCATGACGGTGTGCCTTCACGGGTCGTGTTGGACGCGATCGGGCGTGCCCCGGTCTGCGTGATGGCCATGTTGCCGCCGTGCAGGAAATCGAGGTCGGAATGGTCGTAGTTGTCGCCGTTGAAATCGTCGAACGCCATGCCGAGCGCTCCGGCGCCCATGAATGAATTGAACTGCTCATCGAAAAATCCGACTGCACCGCCGAACACCTGGTAGCAGTAGTTGCGTCCGAGCGTGCCTTCTTCGGTTTCCGGATTGTACTGATCGCCGATTTCCGACACTCTGAGCAGCTTGTAGTTGTTGAATAAATAGCTCGTGAGCACGACGACATCGGCCGGCTGGAAGAACTCTTCGCCGGTCTGTGTGTCGATGAATCTGACGCCGGTCACTTTGCTGTCGTCATCTTCATCCTTCATGATTTCCACGACGTTGGAATGCGGACGCACCTCGAAATTGCCCGTGTCGCGCGCTGCCGGGATGACGGTGACCTCAGGCGAGGATTTCGCACCGTATTCACAGCCGAAGCGTTCACAGAATGCGCAGTACTGGCATGCCTGGATCGTCTGGCCGTCCGGGTTTTCGAAAGCTTCGCTCAAGTTGGCCGAAGGCATCATGATCGGGCTGTAGCCCATGCCGTTGGCTGCCTTCTCGAACATCTTGAGTGAGCGTGTCTTGATCATCGGCGGGGTCGGGTAATCATCCGAGCGGTCGCCGCCGAGGGGGTTCGGTTCACCGGAGATTCCGGCGGTCTTTTCGAATTTATCGAAATACGGTTCCAGTTCATCATAAGTAATCCCCCAGTCCTGGATGCGGTAGCCTTCACTATCCTTGAGTTTCTCTGCTCCATATTTTTCTTCTGTCATGGTGCGGATTTCGAAGTCATACGGCAGGAAACGCCAAGTCTGTCCGTTCCAGTGCGTCCCGGCGCCGCCGAGGTTATCACCAAGGAGGAACGAGCCCATCTCACGCATCGGCAGTGCCCGCTGGTCCGGATTATTCCGGAATGTGATGGTTTCTTTTGACATATCCTGCATCAGTTCGTAGCGGATCGCGTATTTATATTCATCATGGACGTTCTGATAATCCTCGGTGCCCCGCTCGCTTCCGCGTTCAAGCCCCATCACCTTGAGGCCCGCCTTCGCCGCTTCCGCTGCGATAATCCCGCCGGTCCAGCCGACTCCTACTGTTACAACGTCTACTTTATCCAACTCTGTCACCATATTCTCTTTCCCCCCATAAAGTGATTTCGGATCGATTTCCTGGAAACTGTCCGTATCTATCTGTTGGATGTAGGCATGCTGGTGGCCTGGGAATTGCTTCATCTTCCACCCTTCCATGCCGCGGTTTCCACGGTACAGCGGATCTGCATAAGCCCCCTGCAGCGTAGCATTGCGCAGCAATCCGAAGAAGTCTTCCGGTTTCCCGGCCGCTCTCGGAATGCCGAGGTCCGCATCACCATCCTGGAATTTCGTCAGGATTTCGTCTTTCTGTCCGTCTTCGATACTCGTGAAATCATTGTCGAAATCGTTCTGTGACTCGGTGTTCAGCGCCTTGATGCCGAGTGTGAATAACTCTGCCCTTGTCAGGCGTGACTGGTATCCCTGCGTCGTCTCCCCTTCATAGAACGGCGCCTGCATATATTCTTTCGAATTATTCCCGTAGGCACCTGCAAGCTGCATATCGAGGAAGTAAGGCACCCCCAGTTTGATGGCGCCCGGACCGAGATCATCCTCGGGGAATATCCGCTCCATCGCGTGGGAAATCGTTTCGAAATCTGCATCATTGTGGAAAAACATCCTGCCGGGATTTTCATTGCCGCCGGACTCTTCCCCACCGCTTTCTTTTGACTCGGAAGCTTCTTTTTCTTCTGTCGGCGCGGAGGAATTGAAATTCATTCCAATCGATCCCCCGAGGAGGGATCCACCAATGATCCCGCCGGTTGCGGCACCAGTCGTCTTAAGGAAATCACGTCTCGAAAACTTCTTCTCTTTCTGATCATTTTCAGCCATACGATAGTCCCCCTTTGAATAAAACATACTTTCATTATATAATGATATCATAATATTCTGAAACTTAAAGGGAAGGGGTTGGTTTCTTTGGCTTTTTTCAAGTATCTGACATGGGACAACAAGCACATGGATCTGCGGTACACAGAAGACAAATATGATTCGACGCCCACAATAACGAAAGTGTATGAAGACGGCCCTGAAGTCGATTTGGAAACGGTGACTAAAAAATATGGGGATGACCTCCGAGATGCCCAGCGTGCCATCAATGGCAACCGGCTCATAATGCTGATCCTGTATATGGCTTTCGTTTTCCTGCCTGCCCTCCTGATCAGCGTATTCCAAAATAATATTTTACTGCTCGGGGGCATTTTCGTATTCACTATCTTCGCCTATTTCATCGTCGAAGCAGTCAATCAGGTCGTCATCAACAAATTTCTGTATAAGATGGATGATCAGCTGCGGAACGATTAGAGGAAAAAGACCGCTGGACCCATTATGCTGGGTGCAGCGGTCTTTTTGTTTGCGTGATCTAGTCTGGTGGATGGTTGGTTGGTTGGATGGATGGATGGATGTGGACGTCCTCACCACCACGAAGTCCAGATAACCTCCCATATGGACGTCGTCACTACCACGAAGTCCGGAT
>CAYTIR010000038.1:0-12227 GCA_964437955.1 uncultured Staphylococcaceae bacterium | reverse complement strand
GTCCGGATAACCTCCCATATGGACATCGTCACCACCACGAAGTCCGGATAACCTCCCATATGGACATCGTCACCACCACGAAGTCCAGATAACCTCCCATATGGACATCGTCCGCACCGCGAAGTCCGGATAACCTCTCATATGGACGTCGTCCGCATCACGAAGTCCAGATAACCTCCCATATGGACGTCGTCACTACCACGAAGTCCGGATAACCTCTCATATGGACGTCGTCACCCCCGCGAAGTCCGGATAACCTCCCATATGGACATCGTCACCACCACGAAGTCCGGATAACCTCTCATATGGACGTCGTCACCCCGACGAAGTCCAGATAACCCCGCATATGGACGTCGTCGCCCCCGCGAAGTCCGGATAAGTGAAGTGACGGCGTCCTACATGACTTTCCTTCTGCTTTCTTTGCCGCCGCTGACGTCCAGGCGGGTGACGGTGCCCCACAGATCGCCACGGGAGGCGGCGGAACGGAAGGTGACGCCGTCGGTTTTTCTGCCGGCGGCGATGAAGCAGTGCGAACCGCCTTCCGGAATCCTGAGCCACCAGTGCCCGTCGTTGCTGTACAGCTTATCGAAGCCGAATTCATCGCCGATTTCCACATATCCTTCCAGCTCCCCGCTCAACGAAGGGAAACTCCTTTTCCTGATCCGTGCCACTGCTTTGAACCGCCCTTTCCAGAACCAGGCGGCATGATAGCTGGATTTCTGTTTCAATAAACTTCCGCCGCCCCCTCTGACATCTATCGCCAACGGATCGATGCCGGTGCATACGAAAGCCCGCTCATTCGCAATATAGCCGTATTTCTGAAACTGGATATGGAGGTGGGAGGCCATATATACTTTGTCGTAATTCGTATTGGACTGATGCCCGATGACATCCCCCTGCCGCACCCTGTCCCCGACCTTCACCGGCAGATTCCGAGCCAGATGGCCGTAGATCACCTGGATTCCGAGACTTTTATTCGCCACGACGACCGTACCGCCGAAATTCCCGTAGGCTTTCGTGCCCGCAACCACCTCACCGTCACACACTGAAGGCACCGGCGCAAGATGCTGTTTGGCCAGGTCATATGCCCGGTGATAGCCGCCGCAGTACGTATCATAATTGTAGCCGTCCACCGTGTAATCCCGCTTCCCCCAGATGCCGCTCTTGTACTTGCCCGGGTCCGACGTCACCCGGAATCCCCAGCTCTTCAAATATTCAATTGGATTCAAATCCATCACTCCTGAAAGTATATTATATGAACCAATTGATATATCGAAAAAATTTTTCAAAAAGGCATTGACCAGAGTGGTCAACAGGAATACACTGTAGTTGACCAAGGTGGTCAATGACCACTGGAGAAAAAGGAGGAAGCCCATGAAAGAAGCGTTCAAAGCTCTCGAATCCGGCCGGCAGTATGAAATATTCACCGCTGCAATGGCCGAGTTTTCAGAATATGGATACAGCCGGGCATCGACGAACCGTATCGTCAAACTGGCGGGGATGAGCAAAGGGATGCTCTACTATTATTTTGACAGCAAGCAGTCGATATTTGATGATGCACTCGACTTTGCGCTCAACCATATCGAGTCAAATATGCTGGATAACATCAGCATGCAGAAAGAAGGCTTCATCGAACGGTGTGCCAGACTGTCCCATATCAAATATGTATATTTCAAGACTTATCCGGAGATTGCGAAATTCATCACATCAGTCTATTTCTCCGACGATCTCAGCGAATCACAGAAGGAACGGAATGATGCCCTGCTCGAGACGCGTAAACGGGCTTTATTCGACAACATCGACCTCGGGCACTTCCGGGATGACATCGATCATGAAACAGCGATGAAACTCGTTTCATGGACCATCAACGGCTACACCCAGGAAATGGAGCATCTGATGAAGGCCGAGAGGATGGATTTCGACGAGTTCGACGGCTACTTCGAAGACTTCGACCACTATCTTATCGCTTTGCGCAAACTTTATTATAAGGAGGATTTTCAATGAGCGTACTTGAGATGAAAAACACGACTAAAACTTTCGGGAACACGATTGCGGCACAAGATGTGTCCTTTCATATAGAAAAAGGGGAGATTTTCGGATTCATCGGACCGAACGGCGCCGGAAAATCCACGACGATCCGAATGATCATCGGTGCGCTGACGCCGGATTCAGGAGAAATCCTCGTCGACGACCAGCCCATTTCCAAAAATCCGCACTACAAGAATAAACTCACGTATGTCCCGGGAGACGTCAACCTGTGGGGGAATCTCACGGGGGATGAAGTGATCAATTTCTTCATGAAGACACGCGGATACAAGGATACAGACCGCAAAGCGGAACTGATCGGGAAATTCCGGCTGGATCCAAAGAAAAAATGCAAGACGTATTCCAAGGGGAACCGGCAGAAAGTTGCGCTCATCAGCGCCTTCCTATCCAACGCGGAACTGCTGATCTTCGATGAACCGACGACGGGACTGGACCCGTTGATGGAGCGCGCATTCCACGAAGAAGTGATGCGCGCCAAAGAGGAGGGCAAAAGCATCCTGCTGTCGAGTCACATCCTGTCCGAGGTGGAAAAACTGGCGGACCGAGTCGCCATCATCCGTGACGGACAGATCATTGAAACCGGCAGGCTCGATGACCTCCGCCACATTACCCGGATCGAATATGTCGTACGGGCGAAGGGAGACTTGGAAAAACTGAAATCATTGCCGTTCGTCCATGAATTCACGAAAGATCAGGACTCGACGCATATCCTCGTCGACAACGACAAGGCACCTGAGTTCCTGGAGGCTCTGCATCCGCTCGAACCGATGCAGCTGGAGACGCGTCCACCGCGATTGGAAGACATTTTCATGCGGTACTATGAAGGTCGGAGTGATCAATCATGAAACAATTTTTCAGTATCGTCCGCCGGGATGTACAGTTCCGCATCCTCATGTGGATCATCGGCATCTCTGCACTGACGCTCATCGTCCCGCCCGCTTTCGCGAATCTATACGGGGATGCAGCTGACCGGGAAATTCTGAAGGAGACACTGGCGAACCCGGCAATGATTGCCATGGTCGGCCCGGTGCCTGAAGGCACGTATACCATCGCAGTCATGTTCACCCATGAAATGCTCGTGTTCATGGCGATTATCCACGGCCTGTTCGGCATCATGATCGCCAATGCGGTTAGCCGTAAGATGGAAGACCGTGGACTGCTCGAATATGTCAGCAGCACGGGCATCACACGCGGGAGTATCTTCAGTACCCAGATCATGCTCGGTGTCCTGATGAACATCGCTCTGGGTGCCATCATCTTCGCCGGTCTCACTGTGATGAATATTGAATCCTTTGAGCTCGAAGGCAATATGCTGTATGCACTCGGAACGACGCTGTTCGGCATCCTGTTCTATGTGGTGACCCTGGTGCTCGCCCAGCTCCTGCCGTCGTCGGACTGGTCTTTCGGGATAGCACTGACACTGCTGCTGCTCCTTTATCTCGGCCGGGCGATCACCGACGTCGTCAACATGGACTATTCGGTGATTTTCCCCTATCACTGGCTGTCGCGGATTGAGCCGTTCGGCATGAATGACTTCGTCTGGCTGTCGCCGTTTGCAGTCATCGTGGTGTTCGCATGGCTCGCTTGGATTTTATTTGCCAAAAGGGACCTTGATGACGCCTACATCACACCCAACTTCAAGAACAGGACGCGGCGCATCGGTTCCTATCCACGGCTGCAGCTGACCAGCATGAAGGTGCTGATTATGAGCTGGCTTGCGGGCATGCTGCTCATCGGCCTGTCATACGGTTCGATTTTCGGGGAATTGGATACTTTCATCAACGAAAACCAATTTTTGGCCCAGGCGATGGAAAATGAATCCGGCACGGATCCGATTCTCCAATTCCTCAGTACATTGATGATGGTGACGGCTGTATTCGGCATCATCCCTGCATTGATGGTTTCTGCACGCATATTGAGAGAGGAGAAATCCGAACGTCTTGAAATGCTTGTGAGTGCGGATATCGACCGGGGGCGCATGCTCCTCACCCACGGGATTTTCGGTATTGTGACCGGCGGACTCGGTCTCGTCCTGGCCGTCGCGGGCATGTATGGTGCCAGCATCGGCGTCGACGGGATTGAAGTGACCGTATCCGATTATCTCCTAACAGCGCTGAACTACACCGGCGCAGTGATCCTGTTCACCGGGCTGTCCATGCTCCTGATCGGGATTTCCAAAAAACTTCATATACTGATATGGGTGTATTTCATCTATGCGTTCTTCGTCAACTACCTTGGACTCATCATCGGACTTGATGACGCATGGCGCGTCGTGACGCCGTTCCACTTCCTGGCACAGATGCCCGGGGAAGAGATCGAATGGATTCCGTGGGCCGTCGTCTCAGCCATCGGCATCGTTTCCGGTCTCATCGGAGCTGCCCTGTTCAGACGAAGGGATATCGGCTAATAAAAAATCCGCAGTCACATTTAAAGTGGCTGCGGATTTTATTATATTATTCCTGAGGGGCCCGTCCGGCCTCCGAGAACATGGTCTTGCCGATGTTCCCTCGGTATCTCCAGATGTTCTGGATGATCGTCTTTGTGACTGCGTATGTCGGAATCGCAATCAGCATGCCGATGAAACCGGCGATATTCCCCGCCGCAAGCACGACCGTAATGACCGTGAGCGGGTGCAGTTTGAGCGTCTGACCCATGACGTTCGGTGTAATGAGGTTGCTCTCGATCTGCTGGGCGATGAGTGTGATCAGCGACACCCATACGAGCATGAACGGATCCTGTATGACGGCAAGCAGTCCCGCCGGGAGGAATGCGACCCATGGCCCGATGAACGGGATGAGGTTCATGAAAAGCGCGAAAATCGCAAGCAGAAGTGCATAGTCGAGCCCGATGATGACATATCCGATGTACAGGATGATGCACAGTATGAAGCTCACGAGCATCTGCCCCTGGATGAATGCACGCAGTGTGTTGTCGATGTCACTGAGCAGTTCGGACAGGAACTGCTTGAATGTCCCTTTGAAAGGCGACGTCATTGAAGGGATGAACTTCTCATGATCCTTGAGCAGGAAGAAATAGAAGAACGGGATGAGTATGAGCGTCAGCAGCACACTCACCGTCCCAGAAACAATTGACATTGCGTTGCCCATCAGATTGGAGACCATCTGAGACCCCTGGTCCATGGCATCCTGGATATAGGACTGCGGATCGAACGGCAGCCTGTCACGCTGGGACAGCAGGAAGTTGAAGAGCTCCTGTATTTCCCTCTGGATCACCGGCGCACGGGACACCAGGTTTTGCACCTGTGTCGTCACCATCGGCACGATGATCATCGACAGCAGCGTGATGACGAGCAGTATGATGATGAAAATCGCAAGGATACTCGTCAGCCTTCCTGCTTTCCTCTTTTCGAGGAACCGTTGTATAGGCTCTGTAATATAATACAGGAGGCCGCCGATCAGCAGCGGGATGAAGACCGTTGCAATAATTGTGAAGACCGGCTGGAAAATCACCTGCACCCTGATGACCAGCATGATGATCAGAAGTGTGATGATGATTGCAATCCCCGTCTGGAACCAAACTTTTCTTGTCATTCGCTCTTTCTCCTTCTAACTCGTAATAAAAAGTTGTCTATAGTGTACCATATTTTTCATTTTCCCTGAAAATATAAGCAGACTAAGAAATTCAAAAAAATATATGGACAAATGAAAACGTTACCAGTAGAATGATATTGTCTTAATATTCAAAACAAAGGGTAAAGGGGAAAAATTAATATGGCTCAAATTGTTGATTTCATTTCGGGTCTGGTATGGAGTAATGCGCTCGTATTCCTGTTGATCGGGGTCGGGGCTTATTTCACGCTCCGCATGCGTTTCTTCCAGATCCGGCATTTCAAGGAAATGATCCGCCTGATGTTCCAGGGTGAACGTTCACCTGTCGGGATATCCAGTTTCCAGGCGATTGCTGTATCGCTTGCGGGTCGTGTGGGTACCGGCAACATCGTCGGTGTATCCACTGCAATCTTCATAGGGGGACCAGGCGCAATCTTCTGGATGTGGCTGATTGCATTCATTGGTGCAGGAAGTGCATTCGTCGAATCCACACTTGCACAGATCTACAAACAGAATGAGGATCACCAGTATCGCGGGGGACCCGCCTACTACATTGAAAAAGGGATCAACAACAAATTCGGTAAAATCTATGCTGCCGTTTTCGCACTGGTGACTGTCATTGCGACAGGACTGCTCTTACCGAGTATCCAGTCGAACTCCGTTGCCGGTTCATTCATCCATGCATTTCCGATAGATCCTTGGATGGTCGGCGTCATGATGGTGATTTTCGTCGGACTTGTCATCTTCGGCGGAATAAAATCCATCGCCAACGTTGCGACTGCAGTCGTGCCGATCATGGCAGTCATCTATATCATCGTTGCCGTCTTAATCTGTATCATCAACTACGATGAAGTGCTGCCGCTGCTCGGACTGATTTTCCGCAGTGCATTCGGTCTTGAAGCACAGTATGCCGGCATCATCGGTGCCATGATCGCAATCGGTGTCAGACGCGGTCTTTATTCCAACGAAGCCGGTCAGGGTACAGGTGCCCACCCGGCAGGGGCTGCTGAAGTGTCACACCCGGCAAAACAGGGACTTGTGCAGGCATTCTCTGTATATATCGATACGCTTTTCGTATGTACAGCGACTGCACTCATGATCCTTATGACGGGCATGTACAACGTTTCCGACGGTGAAGGCGGACTGGTCACAGACAATGGTGTGTATGTAACCAACGCAGATGGTGAGAAAGATGTCACCGGTACAACCGCCTACACACAGGGCGGTATTGACGCCGCTTTCCACGGAAAAACCACCTTTAGTGAAGATTTCGTAGGATTCGGTTCATACTTCATCGCATTTGCGCTTCTGTTCTTCTGTTATACGACCATACTCGCCTACTATTACATGGCGGAAACCAACCTGGTCTACTTGACGAAAGGCCGCTTCGGCTGGCTGAAGATAGTTCTGGGTATCGTACTCGTCTCGTCTGTATTCATCGGGGCGGTCAGTACGGCACAGATGGCCTGGGACATTGCCGATATCGGGGTCGGACTGATGGCATGGCTCAACTTGATTGCCATACTCATCCTGCAGAAACCGGCACTTAAGGCATTCAAGGACTACGAGCGTCAGAAGAAGGAAAAAGGCTCCGGCAAATACGCCATCTACAAGCCGGAACCGGACGAAGTCAAAAATGCCGACTTCTGGCATTATGACTATCCGGAACGTCTGAGACAGGAGAACTATCAGTATCCGGGGGAAGAGATTCCAAAGAAATAAAATAGTTTATCGATTGCCCCCTTATTGGTAGAATTACGATGAGGGGGTTTTCTTATGGACATGACACCAGGAAAAGTGCACACGATCGATTTCGAATCGGAGACACTCGGTGAAACTTATGAAATACAATATTATCTGCCTAAAAACTTTTCTGATCTGTACAAGCACCACGTAGTGCTCACTTTCGATTCACAGGATTTCTTCAAGTACGGACAGATCGAACGGCAGTATGAAAAACTTTGGGAAACGGGAGAAGTCGAGCGTGCCATCATCGTCGGCGTACCGTATCCGTCGGTGGAATGGCGCAATCACTATTTCAGCCCGAACGGCGAGCATCATGACACGTTCGTATCGTTCGTCTCACGAGAGCTGATCCACTGGATCGACCACACCTTCCCTACTTTGAAGGTCGGGACTTCACGCGTGCTGATGGGTGAATCGCTGGCGGGAAGCTTTGCATTTTCAGTCGCGGCAGCCTATCCGGCGACGTTTTCCCAGGCGGCTGCATTCAGCCCGTTTGTCGACGAGGCCTTTATTGGAAAATTTGAAGCCCAGCCGATGCTGATGCATCTCGATCTCTATCACACAATCGGACTCGAAGAGGATGACTTTAAGACAATCTCCGGAGAGCAGGCGGATTTCCTGACGCCGAACCGGGAACTGAATGCGTATCTGGAAGATGAACCGCTCGAATATGAATACCATGAACTCGAGGGCGGACACATCTGGAAAACGTGGAAACCTGAACTCGATACGATACTGAAACATTATCTTAGTTAGAATATTATGCATTTTTGCAAAAAGTCTGATATAATTGAATTAAAATAAACGGGAGGAATCAAGATGAATTTTGGGGTAGCGATGTTTCCATCCAAACAACTGCAAGACAAGGTAAACCAGTACAGAAAAAGATATGATGCACATTATGCACTCATCCCGCCGCACATCACTGTGAAAGAAAGCTTCGAAGCGGATGAATCAGATAAAGATAAAATCATTGAGTATCTGAAAGATGTAGCAAAGAACCATGATCCTGTAGATATCGAAATCAAAAAGGTATCGAGCTTCGTTCCAAATTCACAGGTGATCTATTTCAAAGTTGAAAAGAACGACAAGCTGGCTTCCATCCATGATGATCTAAACAAAGGGGACTTCTATGGAGAGAACCAGCACCCATTCGTTCCACACTTTACGATTGCCCAGGGTCAGACTTCACAGGAATATGAAGATATGTTCGGCCATCTGAGCATGATCGGCATCGACCATTCAGAAACGTTGAATAAAATCAGCCTCTGCTTCCAGCTGGAAAACGGCATGTGGCAGGTCTCCGAGACATTCAGACTCGGCAGCGGCGAATAATCATTATTGATATGAAGATCCCTCCACGATGTGGAGGGGTCTTTTTTGTCGGCGATGGCGGTTGATTGAGGTGGTTGCTGGACTTCGCGGGGGTGACGACGTCCAGATGGGGCGTTATCTGGACTTCGTGAGGGCGACGACGTCCATATGGGGGCGGTGCTGGACTTCGCGGGGACGACGACGTCCATATGGGGCGTTATCTGGACTTCGCGGGGGCGACGACGTCCATATGGGGCGGTATCTGGACTTCGCGGGAACGACGACGTCCATATGAGGCGGTTGCTGGACTTCGTGGAAGCGATGATTTGAGCTAATCTCACAAAACATACTAAAGATTTTGCATCCTCTTCAAAGCTGTGTCTTTTTCATATCTCGAATTATAATTTTTATTCTTTAAAAGGGAGATTAAGTCCTGGGTTTCTATAATATATTCAGTCGATCGGCCTGCCCCGACTTTCACTCCATATTTATTCAGGCACCGTCTTATTGATCTCTCATTCCTATTTCCACCTATGAATTGGATCAACCTTTCTTTAGTCATCGGCGTGTTCTTAAACAATAATACGAAATCAATCATCGACCGAATAATCATTTTTTCAATGGTTTCCCTGTTACTGCACTGATGGCATACTGCATGATATCTTTTCAGCTCCAGCCCATAAAACCCGCAATCGCTGCAGTAATTGCCGTTTTTCACCCTCTCATAATCCAGCTCTGGTAACGGCATGGGATCTTCAATGAAATATTGTCGTATACCTCTCGACATTTCATACGCTTTTTGGCCGGCGTGCAGTTTATTCAATTCTTTCATATAATTCCTGAGTATCGACCGCTGCACAATATTCCTTTCATCGTCCGACTTGATATTTAAATTGAAATTGGGATTAACGAATACCACTTTGTAATCTCTGTCGAAATTTTGCTGGAGCAAATACCGCAGCTTGAGCAGTTTATTCCCGGTACGTGATGCCTGGGCCAAAGGGTCGTCTGAAATCTGTGTGCCATTTATAAACCATCCATTATTTTCGTAGGAATAAAGACCGCTGTAGTTTTTGATTTCATTCACAATCAGAGTGTCCTCGGTGATGATCAATGCATCAATCTGCAGGGTGCTTCCCTCGATTTTCAACCACAGGTCTCTGTAAATCAGAATATTTTCATGGCCGGCCTCATCAAATATCCGGTCATACTCTTTCTCCCCTTCAAATCCCCTTCTTAAAATCGATAACTTTCTCGTTTCATCTTTCGTCAATTCACATCGGCGGCTGAGTGCTTCATAGTAATTCAATTCTCTGGATTTTAATCTTTCATTTAAAAAAATTGACAATCCCTCCTTTAATAAAAACCTTCTCACTCTATATATAGTGAAAATCAGCCGATTTGATTTTTTGTTATAGAAGATATTGTTGTAAAAAGTAATCGAGAGACCAGAAAGCCTGTTATACCAACACCTCAATATGTAAATTGACACTTTTATTTTTATCTTTTAAACATTCTAGGTGTATATGCCGGAGTCATATGGACGTCGTCGCACTAACGAAGTCCGGATAACACCCCATGTGGACGTCGTCGCACTAACGAAGTCCGGATAACGCCACATATGGACGTCGTCGCACTAACGAAGTCCGGATAACGCCACATATGGACGTCGTCACACTAACGAAGTCCAGATAACGCCCCATGTGGACGTCGTCGCTCAAACGAAGTCCAGATAACGCCACATATGGACGTCGTCGCACTAAAAACGGCATCAAAAAACCCGGGCCTCCACCAAAGGAGGGCCCGGGTTCCGGTCGATCGATATGAAATTTCTATGCCATCACATGGTAGCCGGAGTCGACGTGTACGACTTCGCCTGTGATTCCGCTTGCGAGATCGCTGAGCAGGAATGCAACTGTGTTTCCTACTTCGAGCTGGTCGACGTTTCTGCGGAGTGGTGCTTTTTCTTCGATTTCTTTCAGGATGGATTTGAACTCGCCTACTGCGGAAGAGCTGAGTGTACGGATCGGGCCGGCAGATACTGCGTTAACGCGGAATCCATCTTCACCCAGATCATATGCCAGGTAGCGTACGCTTGCATCAAGCGCTGCTTTTGCAACACCCATAACGTTGTAGTTCGGCATTGCGCGCTCGCCGCCAAGGTAAGTCATCGTAACGAGGCTTCCGCCTTCGTTCATGATCTTCTTCGCGTGCTTCGCAACAACTGTCAGTGAGTATGTGCTGATATCCAGCGCATTTTTGAAGCCTTCACGGGAAGTTTCGCTGTAGCCGCCCTGCAGCTCATCTTTGCCTGCAAATGCGATTGCGTGCATCAGTCCATCGATGCCGCCAGTCTTCTCACCGATTTCCTTGAAAGCCGCTTCAATCTGTTCGTCGTTCTGAACATCACATTCAACAACGATGTCGTGGTTGCCTTCCAGCTCACCAAGAAGTTTTTCAAGCTCACGGCGGAAACGTTCGTTCAGGATCGTGAAAACGAGTTTCGCTCCCATTTTATCGAGGGCACGGGCCGCGCCCCATGCGATACTGCGCTTATTTGCGACACCCATAATGACATAGGTTTTACCTTCGAGATTCATAAATGTTTAACTCCCTTTTCACATTTGGCACACGGGTTTTTATTCCCGGCCCAAAACAATTATCGTTTGTTATTAGTACCTACTACTAATCTACATTTTTTCATGCCCAATTGCAACTAAAAAATGCTTTAAGGTAAATGAAACCCCTCAGGCTCTCTGTACATTTCCGCCACTTCAATTATGTACCTCGTCAAAAAAACCACCACCCCGCAGGGTGATGGCTGTTGATCAGTAGAGTTCGAGCTCTCTTTTGAGTTCTTCGACGTACGAAGTCGCCCCGGTGACGAATATCTTATCATCGACCTCAAGCGGCGTGTCGCCGTGCGGTACGAGGGAGTCCTGTCCGCGCAGGATGCGCAGGAAGATGATGTCGCCAGAGAACGGGAAGTTCCGCAGGATCATGCCGTCGTACCTGTAGTTGTTCATGTGGATCTCGTAGATCGATGTCTCTTCATCTGAAAGGAGTTCGATCATGTTCGGTGATTCGATCAGGCCTTTGAGCAGCGTTTTGGAGCTGAGCATCGTGGAGAACAGCTCGTAGCCGAGCGCCTTGACCTCACGCTCCTGCCTCGGGTCATCCACACGGTAGATGATCCGTTCGACGCCCGCCTCCTTGGCGAGGCCGGCGACCTCCCAGTTGAGCGTGGAATCGTTCGCACCGACGACGAGGATATCCGCATCGAATGCCCCCAGTTCGTCCAGTGATTCCCGGGTATACCCCTGGATTTCGTGGAACGTCAGATTGTCGCTGTTTGACCCCCGCGAATCTGAAAAGTTCCTGTGGAAGATGAGCTGCACATCATACAGACCGCCGGCGATGCTGTTTGCAACAGGCACCGTCAGCTGGTTGTTGCCGATGATCGTCACGTTGATGACTTTGTTCACCTCTTCATGCACCGGATACAGGTGCTTGAACAGCACCGGCGTGATGATGCAGGCGATGACCGCGCTC